>JAYUFG010000018.1:0-20342 GCA_043738845.1 Planctomycetaceae bacterium | reverse complement strand
AGGCCATCCAGAAATCGCCGCTTCTCGACGTGGTTTCTCTTACCAACCCCTCAAACTACTGAAATTCATGGGTATCATGAAACACCGATTGGCCGTGCTTGTTTGGTGCCCTGCATTGGGCAGTCCGCCATTCAAGAGGCGATTCTACATGGTGCCCAACCCCACCCGGCGAATGTGGTCGAAAGCACAGCGATGGCGTGCGTCGAACCGCCCGATGTCACGTACCGCCACCATCTGCTGGCCGACCTGATTTCCGAAGGCTGGGTTTCCAACCTCCAACTGGAAGACGTGATTTATGCCGGTCAGGCGACAAGCGTCATTTTGCCCGACGGCTCGCGTAAGGGGCACGGGAATTGGTAAAGGCCGCGAAATATACGCCTTCATATATTAATGAGTAGCAGCGAGGCCGCGAAGCGAGATCGAGACGCGGTCGGTCTGCCGCTGAAAATCATTCATCAGGCTCAATTCAAGCCGAAAGAGGCAATTCCCGGCAGTTCGGGCGTCTTCTTTACGACGTACACGATGCTCAGCATCGACTTCGCGGGCGACCGTCAACGGTTCAAACAACTGACAGGCTCGGCCCCGACTTCGACGGCGTGATTGCATTCGACGAGGCGGCTCATTTGATGAAGAACGCCGCCGCGACGCCGCACGGTGGACCACGGCACGTTTCGCGGCAACATGGGATCGCGCTCGAACGATTATTGTCACCACGATGGGTCTAAAACCCTCGCCGTCAGGCGAATCCTTTAGGTTCTTCGTTTAGCTTGGTATACTCGCCGGTTATGGAACATTACCGAACGAGTTCTCCTTCGCGGTTCGACATCAAGTACCATTTTGTGTGGATTACGAAATACCGCAAGGCGGTTTTGGTGGGCGAGGTAGGTCTTCGTCTACGAGAATTGGTGCGGGAGATTTGTCGAACGAATGAGATCGAAATTTTGGAAGGGGCCGTTTCGCGAGACCATGTACATGTGCTGTTGTCGTGCCCGCCGAACCGGGCCTGTAAGAAATCTCGTGTCAGCTAGCAGTGGTAGCTAGGGTACTTAGGAACAGTCCCGAAATAACTTCCCGGTTTTGCGATCTTAGGTTAGCAGCGACGGGGAGCGAGGCGAAACCGAAATGGCCGCAGAGACGCATCAAATGTGATATCGGGAAGTTATTTCGGGACTATCCCTTAACCCATTTGACATAGGAGACAAAAACATGGAAGCTGCATTACGGGCGAAAGCCGAGAAGTTGGCGACGGAGTTCGCGGACCAGCACACGACGCACTAGGCGATACGCCCATAGATAATCAGAATGCGTTTCAACTCGGACTTGGTTCGTTGCCACAGACGCTCAATCACGTCGCAAATGCTTCCGCAGTCGTCGCCGGAAACTCGTCGGCCAACTCGGAAAGCGACAACGTTTCTTTCTTTACCGACCAGCAGATTCACATCCATGTAATGGGTCACGAGAATATTGCAACGAGATTCGTCCAATTTTTATGTCGCCACGGTAAACTCGACTAATGTTGGAAACTTCAATTTCACTGTGGATACTACCGGAATCTACACCCTAGCGACGACGTTCAATCTTTGGGCTGAGGCGGGTGCCAATTCATCGGTCAATGCGAATCTAACGCTGTCGGGTGGGAGCTTGCTCGATACGTCAAACTATCTTGCCATGTCGGGTCAGTTCCTTAATCCTTCTTACTCACTCGACGTCGGGACAACCTACATGTTGAGCTATACCTTGAGTGGAATGGCGGTAGCCATTTCATCTGGCGACGTGAACGCCAATACCATCCAAAGCCTAGATGCGACATTGCAGTTCGCCGCCCTTCCCGAGCCGAACACGTTCGTGCTGGGAGCGTTAGGCTTTCTGGGCCTGGGCGTCGTCGCCCGGTGGAAGCTGAATCGCGGGAACTATAGGCCGTTCCAAAAGTTCTGCAACTCTTCCTTCGCCAGTAACGCTGGAAAACTCGATGTTGTGAGCGTGTTGATGTCGCAGAACTTTTGGAACGGTTTATATGCTGGAAAACGAGGCCGGCGAGCGTGTGCTGACCAACCTCATCAAAAAGCCGGGGAAATCAAACATTAAAACAGTCCTTGCTGTTTTGCGACCGGTTCCGTTGGTTCGTTGGGAATCCGTTGCTTCAACCGTTCAATATATTCCGCTTGATAGGCCAAGCAGAGTTCTTGCAGTCGATACGCTTCCTCGTCGGACAACTCGCGGAGCAAAAACTCGTCGCCTCGTTGCCACGCCAAGAGGTACGGAGCCCCGACGCCCGCCTTACAGTAACAGCCTTCGCCGACGATGTGGGCCGGGCGGTGGTCGAGAACGATGCTCCCCATGTCGGCGTCCACCGAAATTATTCTCCCGACCGGAAATTCAAAATCGTCGCGATCTGTCCAATCTTCAGACCGGCGTTCACGCGGACCCATTGAATACAACCGCTCGCCGGCTTGCAATCTGCCGGATGCCGTCAGGAGCGAATGATCCGCCACTTTGACCGCCGTCGATTACGAACTCGCCTCTTCTGGCTCTCTTTCTTCCGGCACCGCATCCACTTCACCCATCAAATTCGCACCGGCTGCCGCTGTCGAATTTACCGTCGATTCCGCCTCGGCAATGATTTTCGCCTGCCATTCCACTTCACAGCGGAGGTCATCCACTGCCGCGACGAGAATCTTGATCTGGTCCAATAATGAATCGACCGCCGCCAACAAATCATCGAACGTCGGGCATTTTTGTCGCGAGGTCATACCGCACCTCCTTCGCAATCCACCGCCGCGTACGAGCCTCGCCCTTGCCATCATAACAGCGAGTAGTTCACAAAACCATGATGCTCACGCCACCGATCTCAGCGGACTGCCGCGCGCGGCAAACCGAGAGATGATGGGCAAGTACGAGCTACCCGAATGAAGAACGTCAAAGAGCAGGCCGACTGCGATCAATCCGCAAAAGCCACACGGCGACAATAGCATGAATCGCATCGTTAAGGAAAAACGCACGGCGGCGGACCGGCGTATCGCGAAAGTCCTTTGCTGCCCCCGTAATGAATCTACATCGCAATTCCGCCGAAAGCCCGCTGGGTGCGACCAGAGGCACCGCAGCCCGGGGGCCAACAAAAAATTCCTGGCGCAGCCAGTCCCCAATTTCTCCGTTGGCCCCGGCGAGGACCAGGGGCAGTGCCGCCGGGAGCCGGGCCCCAGCGGGCTTGGTTCGGTCGTCGCACTTCGGCATAATCAGGGCGTCGCTAAAATCATGGCGGGTCGCTCACGGACAGTGAGCGACGAACGTCCGCCCACTTCCGCTTGGCAGTAAATCATACGATCATCATCCTACAACACCGTTGAATTCCCGAGTTCCGACGACTACGACTTTTTTTGTCCTATTCCCACGTGGACAACGAACGGGGCTTCGTGAAGCAATCCGTGAAAGGGATTGTCGCCGGACATTGCAATTTTGCGGGGTTACGATGCAATCCTTCCGTCCGACTCGATCCACACCAACACCACTCCCCCCAATAGAATGGTACCCCGGAGGGTCATCCCATTTTATAAAAAAGTGGCTGTCATACAGTGGGGCGGCAGAAGATCGCGCGCGGAGCGCGATCTAAATTGGTGCCAAAGCGCGAGCAACAAGGAGTTTTGACATGGGCCTGTTCGATTGGCTGCGGGGAAAAAGGAATCCTCCAAAAGTAATTGCAAAATCGTCTCCAATCAAGCCTCCGCAAGCGGCGGCTGCTCCCAAAGTTCAATCGACCACGCCGCCAATACGAGCGACCGCAGCGGCGGGATCTCCGAAAGCCGAGGCCCAAAAATCAAAACCGCCGATTGTCGAACTGCCGAGCATCGAGTCCGAGCGCGCCTACTTGCAGCGCATTAATTGTTCACAATGCGGCGGCCCGACTCAGGCTACACGCAACGGCTCGGGCAGTTCACCGGACGGTCGAATGCACGATTTTTATACGGTTCGTTGTCCAAAGTGCAATATCTCGCAGGAGTTAGTCCTCTCGGTGCCCGGAAACGCCGGGTTGGCATCCCTCCAAGCAATGGCAGGGGAAGATGCCACACCGGATGCAAAAGCACTCTTCCAATTGCTCGGGTCGCTGATGAAGGAACAGGCCATGCCGCAACCGGTGGAGCGGAGGCCGAAAAAGCCGGATGCCAATTTCCTCTACGAGTATCTCGATCAGACCGATCTGCTATACAACGACGACTTGCAGAAAATTCTGGCGTCGGACGCCGATCCGGCGACGAAGCGCGAACGGGCCTTTGCCGTCAAAAAAGTTCGTGAAGACAGACAGCAAGCGGCTCTTGATTTCGCAAAAAGCATGAGCGACGAATCCAAGCCGGCCGCGGAACGTATGGACTTGCAAATGAAGTTCAATGGCGAACATGCGATCAAACTCTCGTTTGAGTGTTACCAACGCGGGCTGGACAAATGAGCGACTTTTCTCGTTCTTGGCTGGCCAACGCGACAGGCGGAAAATCAATCGCGATCGCGTCGCCGCCAGGGAATCCAACGAGCGAGACGTGCTCCCAAACCGTCGCCGGATTCTGAACTCGGCTCGACGTTCGACTCCGGCGAAATTTCTTCGTCAGGCACCGCCTGCACATCGGGCGAGTTCTCGTACTCCGGTGGTGGACTGGGCGGTTGCAGTATAAGCGGCGGGGGCATGGGTATATTCATCGCCCCTTCGACGAATCGCTGCGTCATGCGAAGCAGTTGCCGATGCTCCTGAAGATCATGCCGCTCGACAATTTGCTGTGCATCGCGCAATGCGACTTGTCCCTCTTCGGGCCGAGCGAGGGGGCCTGCCAAGAGTCGGGCCTTGAAGATCAAACAATACGCTAAATGCGTCATGGCACCGACATTTCTAAAGACGGCTTCCTGATCGACGAGATTTGCCAGAGCCGCCGTATAATCGCCCTGATCCTCCAGCGCAACGTATTGCGCATGGAGTTGTTGATAACATTCGACTCCGGCTTGGCCTAATTTTTCTTGCTCCGTCATTTCGCGCTGTATGCGGGCGAGTTTCTCCCTTCGAATTCCGATTAGGTCGGACGACTGGTTCGCCGCGTCGATAACACCGCACGCGGAGGCGAAGTCGCCTTGCGCACGTAGCGTCAACGCTTGATTTTGGAGGGCCACTGTAACGCCCTCCGTAAAATTTATTTCACGGCAAATCTGTTCCGATTGCCGGAAACACGCCAGCGCGGCGTCAATTTCCCCCCGCCCGCGCACAATGAAACCTCGGAGCGACAGGCCGATCGATAAACTGCGCTGCGCGCCCGCACCGCGACAAAGTCGCTCGTGTCGGTCGAGCAACTCGAGGGCCGAATCGTCGCGTCCACGCTGACGAAGGATATTTGCTCTCTGAATCAGGCTGTCGAGGGCATCCGACGAGTCGGGTGGAACGCCCGACACTTCGAAATAGTGCGCAGCCTTGGAGATCGCTTGTTCGGCGTCGTCAAGCTGTTTGTCTTCCAACAAAAGTTGGCCTTTCTGACTCCAGGCCGACGCCAGAAAATTGGGTGCCGCGCCGCTCGCTTCCGCAGCCGCGATGATGGTCGTCCACATCTTCGTCGCTTCGTACACGTATCCATAATGCTTCAACAGTAACGCGACGCGAAATGCATCGTCTGGAAAACTTGTCGGGTCTCGAATGATCGGACCGTAGGCTTCGATCAAACGCAAGTTCGAGTGCGTTTCGATTTGCGTCCAATACCAATGAAACTGCGATTTTTCCAGCGATGAAATCGTGAAGAACATCGGGTCGGCCAACGCGTCATATAAACGCCGCCAGTCCTGAAGTTTCACCAATTGCCAAGGCAATTCGTCCACTTTGCGCGAAGGGAATAAGCGTAAATCGGTTTCAAATCGCTCGTGCATCAACTGCATCAACTCGTCACGTTTCGCGTGCATCGCGTCAAGATTCGGGCAGTATCGCAGGAATCCTTCGTCGGTGATCGAGCGAATGAGTTGAAGTGCCCCAAAATAATCCGCCAAACGCTGATGCGCAGCACGACGATTTTCGTCCGACGACAGGTAGCGTTCAGAAATCGCCTCGAGCAATCCGCGACTATGGATCGCCGTCAGTTCGCGGCGCTGCACCAGGTGCGGCCGCAGCCAACGCAGCACGGCGAACAGATCCTCCTTGCCGAACGTTTGGGCACGGTAGACCATCGAGGCGAAGAGCGGCGATCCCCCGGGAGGTTCGTTACAAATTAATTCGTACAACTCGCGGTCGGACAATCCCCGATGAGCACAGGTGAGCAACGTGAGCACGTCGCGAACGATCGGCTCGCTGTATTCTTGCTCGAGATGCTCCAGGGCTTGGCCAAACAACCCTCGGACAGCCAGGGGACCGCTGGGAAAGTGGTCGATCCGCGCCGTGAGTTGCTCAAACGAGCCAAACCCACGCAGTTCTTCCAACGCCGTTTGCAGGAACAAGGGCACACCCGACGCCGGGTTTTCGACTAGCTTGCGCTGTTGCGACGCATCCAAACTTTTGGCCGACAACAACGGCACCCGGGCCACGATCTCATACCGCTCCTCCTCGGAAAGGAGCGGAATATCCTCGCGCACATACGCCCGTTTTTCCAAAGCCTGAATGGCCGCGCGGCCCTCGTTCGTATCCGCAGCCACGCTAAGGATGACCCGCAAATTCGCTGGCCAATCGTCCGCACTGGGCAACCAATGCAAGTGATACGGCTGATCTTCCGGCTCCATTTGTTCCAGCGCATCGAAGACCAGTAACAGCGGTGCCCGCGACGCGGCCGCCTGAAGTGCCAAGCGAAACGACACGATCAAGCTTTCGTAATCAAGCTCCGCGCTGTCGAGGCCGGAAACGCTAGCGGTCTCGCTCAATTCGCGACATAACCGACGCAGCAGGTCGCGCAAACGACCGGAGCGGGGACTCGCCCCGACAAAATGCGGCAGCACTCGCACTCCTGGATTCGTATCACGAAAGCGGGTGACAAATTGTGCGAGCAATGCCGTTTTGCCCGACCCCGAATTGCCGCTTAACAAACACGGCTGCGTAAGGGACGAAGATGCGTAGCGGGCGAGTGCGTCATAGACCGTTTTTCGCCCGACAAACACCCGCAGTCGCGATTCGAGAAACCGTTCGTGCTCGTCGCTTTCGCTGAGCAGCGCGTCGTTGGGTCGCAACAAATCGACGGTATCGGAAATGCCCACCTCGGCGCACAGCCCGCCCCACAAGTCGGCTTCCACGCCCATGCCAAAGTAACCAAGTCCGGTGATTCGCCCCTGCACTTGGTTGGCACGATCGAAGTGTTTGGCATCCCACTCGGCCGAATAGCCGTCACGTAAGGGCCATCCCCCGCGGCGAATGCGGTCTTTAAGAGTGGCTTGTTTCTGAATGGCGACCAGATCGGTATCGGCATAAATCGCGTCTCGAACGTCCGGAGCAACGTCCTTGAGAACGGTCGGTGTGCGAAAGTAGAAAAAGGAGCGTTGTCGCAGCTCTGGACTGTTCAACACACCGTGCAGGATTTCCAACTCGGTAAAGCTCTCCACTGGCGGTTCCTTGAGCCAGGGGAACTGGTCGAGAGCTTCGCGCGGATGGCTGGTCGGTACTGAACCATAACGCTCGCCGAGCAGCCCAACGAAGATACTACATTCATCAATTTGTTGCAAACAAATGTTCAGCGTCCGATCATTCTCGGCTTGCTCTTTCGTGACCCCCCACCGTAAGTCGATGTCGTCGAGGTACACCCGGTGGGGCAGGAGCCGACGGCGCAATTCCGGAAAGACAAACTTGACGAGGTGGTCGCGCTCGGCATGCATGTCTCGAAACGTGCTGGAAACGAAGATACGGACGGTTCGCCAAGTGTTTGCCATCGGTAATCCTAGTCATTTTCCAACGTGAATCGGTCTCGGTCAGTTTGGCCGACCTCTATATACGATCCTAGAGGCGGTTTCGAACAAACACCAGCCTTCACCCCGGAATCACCGGCGGTTGGGCACCAATGGAAACCCACCAGTCGTCGTTTTCGTGCGCCATGATGTGGTCCGCCTCTAACACGACCTGGGCCAGTTCCCCATAATCGCGGGCGGCATGGGCTCGATCCGCCAATCCCCGCAATACGGGCGCAAGTTGCGACGAGCGGGCGGCGATGCGATCGTGATCGTGCAACGCGGCAATCGCGTGAAACGCCGCCCCGGCCGCTGGCAACAGAATCGCCGCGAGCGAGATCAGTTGAGAGAGGAGGCTTGATGAGTCGTGTTCCGCGTGCGAATCACCGTGCAGGTCACTGTGACCCACGCCCGCCAGATGAAGCAACGCGACAAGCAACGTGGCGAGGAAAATCGCCCACGACCAACGGTGAATCGCGTGCGACTTATGCTCCCGTTTTTTATGGTTCTTGTCGTGCCATTCGGCTTGCGATGCGATCCAACCCTGGACGACGAGTTGCTTCAGCGAGGAGATCGACGGGACTTCGGCAAGCTCCGCCCGCACCGATTTCACCACGGGCCAAAACGCATTGTGATACCAACTTTCCGCCCCGGCGTAAGGCCGCGCTGTCACGATCGCGCGGTGGGCCTCTTCATAGTGTCGGCCGAGCAACAGCGTGAACGTATGCCGCCGCAGCCACTCCGCCAAGTGTCGGTCGTTGAGCCATTTTTCCTTCCAGCGTTCGTTGCGGGCCACGCGAACGAGCATTCCGGCGGCGATGAGAAACAATATCTCGAACGCGATCAGCCAAAGCTGTTGCGGAAAGAGCAGAATCTGCGTGGCGGCCACCGCAATCGCTCCGACCGAGAACACATACACCCAGCGACCGGCCAAAAAATGAAGCCGTTGATAACCGGCCGCCAATTGGTCGGCCCGAACGTACAGTGGCGTAAGCCGATTGGCGACGAGCGTTGCCGCGGCGACGGCGAGGGGTTCCTGACCGGCGAACGTGACGTGCTGCGTGATTCGGTCGGCGCATTTTTTTAGTCCGCGTTGCGCGTCGTAGGCCGGGTCGCGGTTGTAGGCCGACAAGCGATGAAAGCCCGGCGAGAGTTGTTTCGCCCGCGTCGGCAAAGGAGTACAGGCAAAGTCGCCGATCCCGCCGGTCGCGAATTGCGATTCGGAGTTGCCCTTCTGCTCCGTCTTGGCTTGAAGCAGTTTCGCTGGCTCGTCGGGTCGTTCGGAATTGATCCACAGGACGACGCGGCCTGCATCGACGGCATAACGCACAATCTCCGCCGTGCCGCCATGCCCCGCCGCTGGCTTGCCGTTCCAGATAACCAGAATAATTTCACTCGACTCGACGACCGCCCGGCCGACGTCATAGTAGGCCTCGTTGCGGGCGGAATGGGTATCGGCGTGTTGTTGGATGGCGAAATCTCTGTGGAGCGTGCGCGGTGCTGTTCCCTTTGCAAGTAACTCGTGAAACTCAGCCAAGTCCTCCGGCTCGACAAAATCTTTCTCGTATTCCACTTGCAGCAACGGCAAAAATGGATGTAGTTTGGCCTGCACTTCGCATTCTCCGACTCGCGTTGTCGGCAGTGCAAGTACGGCTCGCGCGACAATTCGATCAGCCCCTTTCGCCAGCGGTGAGACAACGGTCCACAGGATGGACGTTCGGCGTTCGGCAGGAATCTGTTCTTCGGCGACGGGAATTTCTCGCCACACGAGTCTTACGATACGGGCCAACATTGCATCCAACCGTCGGCTCGGCGTCCGCTGTGAACCGGCCGTACTGAACGGCTTGGCCGTCGCTTGCTCCAGTGTCTGCTGAATCTGCGAAAGCGTCTCTTGGACTCTCGTCACAATCGCCGGGCGCAATTCCTCCGGCAAATTCCGGTGCCCCGTGACGCCAATGCGAAGTTGGTACGGAAGTGAAACGGAAGTGGGCATGGGCGAGATTGCGTTGTGATGTGTTGGGGCCAGCAAATTTCGACGATTTGCGAAAGTCTAATTTACCCCATACAGGCCTCTGCGAGTAGCCAGCGAGAACTTCGGGGGCGGGTCCGCCCCACGCCGCCGGTTGAAGAATTAAAGATCGGCGATGGCTTTGGTTGTACCCGAATTCTGCCAGGCTTCGGAACATCGTAGCCGTTCCCAATTCACCCGCACTTTTTAAAATCGGCCAACCAGAAAAGACCTGCGTCGCCAGGGATTCTCAGTGTTTCACTCTGGGATGTTTTCTGGTCTTACCAACCCGAAACGTGAGTGAGGATTCTTCGTCTTTCCCCCCGCATTCCTCACTGACGTTTCGGGTTGGTATTTTCCCAGTGTGAAACACTGAGAATCTCTGCTGCGTCGCCGATAGCCAAGGCGGACCGGGGCGACGTATACTATCGGAACCGCAATGCCGACACGGAAATCGCTGCGGAACGCAGCGGACAATAATACCTTGGGACCGGCACATAAATAACTGTCGCAACTATTGAAAATCGAGGAAACGGGTCGGACAACGTCGGCGGTCGATCCGGCTTGAAAACTTTCCTCGTTCCGTCGCCACAAGTTGTCTTATTGAAGTTTCGGAAGTCGATTTCGATTATGTTCACCATTACTAAACTGTGACAGTTATTTAGGATTCAGTCCTAGAGGACTCATTATGTCTGACACAAAACAGGTTTTGGCCACGGGCGATCTCGTGATCGACCATTACTTGGCGAAAGAGAAACAATCGCCCAAAAGTTATGTCGAGGTGTTGCAACAGAACGTATCGCACACGGTCAGCGGCGGCGCGTGGTTTCTAACGCAATTGGTCGAACTGGCGTGCAACTCTCTCGACAAGACCACGATTGTTGGCCCGCCCCAATCGCAGGAGTCGCTCGCCGCGCAAGCCCATTCCGTGTGGGCCGACGTACCCCGCTCGGCCCAGCAGCCGAAAGTACTGGTGTCTCGCATCGTCGACTTCTTGGGCTGTTCCTCGCCGCAAGAACGGCCCACCGCGACGACCGCCGTCTCGGCCGCGAACACGGGAATCACGCCCGATCTATTGGTCATCGAAGATTTGCATCTGGGCTTTGACAATGCCAAAAGTCGCTGGCCGAATGCGTTGCGAAACGGCACTCCGCCCGGCGCAATCATCCTCAAGGCCAACGCGCCGCCCCGCGACAGCCAACTCTGGAAGCACTTGCTGGAACGTCATGCCGACCGCTTGACGGTCGTCATTAGCATTAACTCACTGCGAGCGCGCGGGGCGGCCGTCTCGAAAGGACTCTCGTGGGATCAAACGATCGAGGATCTGTCGCGGGAATTTGAAAGTGGTCCGTCGGCCTACGATCTGGCGCGTTGTAAACAAACGATCGTCTATTTTCCCGACGGTTCGGCAGCGGCGAGTTTTACCCGCTGCCCGTTCAAGTTAGGCCCGTTGAATAACGGCGAATCGCCGGACGCCCCGGTGCGGCCGGTTGCCGCTTTCGAGAAGTTCCTTTATTTGCCGAACGAGGTCGAAGGGGCCTTCCTGGATGCCCGCCAGGGGAAACTATTTGGCATGGGTTCCGTCGTAACCGCCGCGCTGGCGCGACACATGCTCGCACCGGAGACTTACCCGCAGTACATCGCGCTAGGCCGAGCACTGTCCGCCGGGCGACACATCTTCGACGTCGGCGGTTTAGGAAAAGAGAGTCGCACCTCGATTGACGTACAAGGCATTCGCGACCGGCTGTTATTCGTAACGCCCGAAAAAAATGCGCCGCCCAACGCAATCAAGGTGGATCCCGCTTTCGCCTATTGCACCGCCTATCCGCACGAAGTGTTTGACGACGCGCGGATGCAACAGCAACCGGCCACGAAGTCCGACTTGCTCCGCGACGTGGCCGGGCCGACCGCCGAATATATGAAGGCCAAGGCCTTTGAGGTCGTCATGGAAGGTGCCGCACACGCCCTGAGTGCGGTCCCCAAGGCGAGTTACGGCAAGTACCAAACCGTCGACCGCGAGGAAATCGAGCGGATCAACGCCGTCCGGGCATTGATCGACGAGTATCGCAACAATTCCGAGGACAAGCGACCGTTGTCGATTGCCGTGTTCGGTCAGCCCGGCTCAGGAAAATCGTTCGCCATCAAGCAACTTGGCGAATCGCTTTTCGGCGAAAAGAATCCGACGCTGGAGTTTAATCTTTCGCAGTTTGCCGACGACGCGCTGCATCAGCTTCATCAGGCGTTTCACCGCGTCCGCGATGCCAGTATCAAGGGGGCGATTCCGCTCGTCTTTTGGGATGAATTCGACGCGGACGACCTCACTTGGCTCAAGCATTTTCTCGCCCCGATGCAGGATGCCGAGTTCCGCGTGGGAAGCGATGTGCATGTCTTCGGCAAAGCGATCTTTGTGTTCGCCGGCGGGACGAAAACCTCGTTCGCGGATTTCGACCGCAGTCACTCTGGCACGCCCGAAGAACAGAAGTTCTTTCGCGAACGCAAAGGGCCGGACTTTATCAGCCGCCTGCGCGGTCAGATCGACATCAAAGGCCCGAATCCCGCTCACGACAAACCCGACGAAGATCCCGCTTACGTCATCCGTCGGGCACTCATCTTGCGCTCATCGCTGGAACTGATGTACAAGCATCTCATCGACGAGCCCACCAAGCGGGCGCATATCGATGCAGCCATCGTCTACGGATTTCTGAATGCCGACAAATTCTTGCACGGTGCCCGATCGATCCAGTCGCTGCTGGCCATGTGTCGATTGCACGGAGCAAGCTGGTTTGATGTTTCGCGACTCAACACGCCGAATCTGCTGAAAATGCACGTGACCGAGAACTTTATCACGCAGGTGCGACAGTCGGCGTTCGATGCGGAGTTAATCGAAGCCATCAGCGAAGCCATTCACGACGGCTGGGTGGAACTCAGACGGCGGATCGGTTGGAAATACGGCGACACGCGGGACGATGTGGCAAAAACCGACCCCGCCTTAAAATGGTATCTCGAGCTGACCGACAAGGACAAGGAGCCGAACCGAACGGCCGCCCGCGTCATGCCCGCCAAGTTGGCCGACGTCGGGTACGAGTTAGTTCGCCAGTTGCCGGGCAGCGTGATTGTGACCGAGCCGCTTCCGGAGGATGTCTGTGCCAAGTTGGCGCGCCACGAGCACGATCGCTGGCTGCGCGAACGGCTGATTCAGGGTTTTGCCTATGCCCCGACCACGAACAAGCACCTGCGTCAACATCGTGACGTGGCTCCGTTCGACCAACTAGGCGACGATGAAAAGCAACTCGATTTTGTGATCGCGGAAAAACTGCCGCCGTTATTGGCGGCCCGCCATATCTCGCTGAGACCATAAGCGGTCGCCAAATAGAAAGAGGTAGATTGTTCGCGCGACGCTTAGCGAATGGTGGCGATTCGGCGCTTCAACCTGAGAAATGGTTCTCCACTGTTCCTGGCCAAGGGTTTGAAGTCGTCTATCTTATCGTTACAATTTCGGTCTGAACATGAAACTATTCTGGCGGTCGTGCAATCGGCCGATGGTAGATTTCCCGGTGGCAACCTGTCGTGTCGTCGCCACATAACAATTCCCGGTCCGTTTGAATACTGGGCGAACCTGTGATGAACGAAACCATCCGCTGCCCGCAGTGCAAGTCCGAGAACGTGCGATTCAGCAAAAAACACTCTCGCTACGATTGCGAGGATTGCCAGTATGTTTTCGAACGGGAGAAAATGCCCGCCGCTCCGCTGCGCATCTTCCTCAGCTACGGACACGACGCCAACGAGGAACTGGTTCGGCTGATTAAGGCCGAACTTGAAAATCGCGGCCACGATGTCTGGTGCGACCAGAGCGAGATCAAGGCGGGCGACGACTGGCGGCGATCCATCACGGAAGGTATCGCCGAGAGCGATAAGTTCGTCTCCTTTCTGTCGAAACATTCCACCCGCGATCCTGGCGTCTGTCGCGATGAAATAGCTATCGCGATCGGCGTGAAGGGGGGCAACATCCAGACCATCCTCGTCGAAAGCGAGCAAGAGGTACGGCCGCCGGTCAACATCGGTCACATCCAGTGGCTCGACATGCACGACTGGAAAGCGCTGCGTGCCGGAGGCGAAACGGCATGGGAGCAATGGTATCAGGTCAAGCTCGCTGAGATCGTCCGTGTGGTGGAGAGCGAGGAAAGCCGCCGCTTCGCCGGTGAGATTGAAACTCTTAACGGCCATCTCAAACCCATCAAGTCCGAGGCCCGCATCTGCCAGTTGCTGGGCAAAGGCTTCTACGGACGACAATGGCTGTTTGAGGCCGTGGAGAAATGGCGACAGGAGACGACGCTTGGTTCCCGGCTCTTCTGGATCATGGGCGCGCCCGGCGTCGGCAAGAGCGCATTTGCCGCTCAACTGACCCATACGCGCGGCGACACCGTCATTGCCGCCCAGTTCTGCGAATGGGACAAGCCCGACCACCGCCACGCACCGCGGGTCGTCCGCAGCCTCGCCTTTCAACTCGCCACTCGCCTGCCCGACTATCGCCAGCTCCTGCTAACCCTGCCGGAGATTGCCGAACTGGACCGGAAGGACGCGGCGGAACTGTTCGACTATCTCCTCGCCAATCCGCTTCGCTCGGTCATCAACGGCGGACGCCAGCGGTATCTGATCGTGATTGATGCACTGGATGAAGCTGGCGAGGCCGGGCGCAATCCGCTGGTGGAAATGCTCGCGCGGAATGCCCAGCACCTTCCCGACTGGCTGGGCCTCGTCGTCACCAGCCGCCCGGAGTTTGATGTCAAAACTCCATTTCAGGCGTTGAATCCTTTCCCACTCGACACCCAGTCCGAATCCAACCGCGCCGACATCCGCGACTACGTATGCCATGAACTCGCCCCTCAACTCCAGCATCGCTCGGACGCCAACCGCCTCGTGGAACGAATCCTGGAAAAGAGCGAAGGCGTGTTCCTCTACGTCGAACGCTTCTGCGACGACGTCCAGCGCGGCCACCTATCACTGGACCGCCCAGAGCAATTCCCGCAAGGACTCGGCGGAATCTTCTGCCGATACTTCCAGCACCAGTTCCCCGACCTGGAAAAGTTCCGCAAAGACGTGCGCCCCGCGCTCCGCGCCATCCTCGCCGCCCGTGAACCGCTGCCCGTGGAAATCCTTCAGCGCCTTTTCAACTGGCAGGACGAAGAACTACGCGACTTCATCCGCCAGCTCGGCTCACTGTTTCCTGTAACGAAAGAAGCCAGCGGCGAAGTCATCAAGCCCTACCACAAGTCACTCGCCGACTGGCTGGCGGATGAAGGCAAGGCTGGACCGTATTTCGTGAGCGTGATGGAAGGGCATCGCCTCTTAGCGAAGGTCTGCTGGACGCAGTATTCCAACGAAGGAATTGGAGCGATGTTAGATTGGGATCGACGATGTTGTGTGGCTCACTTGGAAATCGCTGAACAGAAGGAACAAGCCGCCACGTTGAGAGCCGAGTTGACCGCTGTTTATGAAGCAAAAGAGCACGCAATTGAGAACGAGCTAAAACAGACGGAACAATGGCGATTTCCTTTTTTGGGCACAATCGGAGACTTGAAGTGCAAGCTCGAAAATGTGCGAGGCGAGATAGAGGCACTTGCAGAGCACCGCCGCTGGCATCCAATTCAAGCTGAACATATCGGAAGCTTTTGTCGGGATTTGCCGGGTGGCAATGAGATAATTGAAAGGTATATTTTCCCCTGCTGTGGCCGAACTGTCATCTCAGATTCAGAGATTCCTTCGAAGTTCCGAGCAGATGGCTGTCGGGACGTTTCACGATGAGCTTGTCGAAAGCAGAAGTGCGAAAGTGCGAACAAGCCATAAAACGCGACTGCGTTCTGCTATTATTTAGTGCCAGGGTTCGGAGACTCGCATTCAAGGGTTGGGTGGAAAATGGGCAGTCAACACGTTTTGACAGACACATCGCACAACACTATATTTTGACGCAGATCACCCACTAGGTTTCGTGGCCATGCCCAATGACCAAGCTTCAACTCGTTTCCGCCCGATCATTCGGGTTTTCGTAAGTTCCACTTTTAGCGACCTCAAGCACGAGCGGAACGCCCTACAGGATCGTGTATGGCCGGTGTTGGAGCGGCATTGTCAGTTGCAGGGCTTTCAGTTTCAGGCGATTGATCTCCGCTGGGGTGTGTCGTCGGAGGCCGGGCTTGACCACCGCACGATGCGGATCTGCCTGGATGAGCTACGTCGCTCGCAAGAGATCTCGCCGCAACCAAACTTTCTGATTCTGCTAGGTGACCGATATGGTTGGCAGCCGCTGCGGGAAGTCATCACCCCGACCGAATTTGCTGAACTTTACAGCCGGGCGAAAGGCAACAAAGAACATGAAGATATATTGACGTCCTGGTATCGACTCGACACCAACGCGATTCCGGAAGTGTATCTCCTCCGCTCGCGATTGGATTCGCCCGATGGTAAGGACTACACACGCGACAAGGATCGCAACGACACCAAAGATTGGCAGCATGTCCAGAAAGTGCTTTGGTCGCTGGTCAATCAGGCTTTTCCTGTTAGCGATCTGGCGCGTCGCTTCGATAATCTAACCGACACTCTCTCGCTCACGCGAAAAGTTGAGACGACGCTGCCTTCCATCGTGCGCTTTCAAGGTTCTGCGACCGAACAAGAAATTTGGCATGGTGCCCTGAGCATTGCCGATGCCGCACAACACGTCGTGGCCTTTGATCGAACCATCCACAATCTGGCGGAAGTGGCCGATCACGCGAAATTGAAGGACTTTGTCAATGTGGACGACTCAGGGAAAATTAACGCGGACATGCTGACGGCCGTTCAGACCTTGAAACGGTGGCTTCGTGAGATATTGAAGCAGAACTATGTCGCCGCTCCCAAGAGCGTGTCGCTCGTGTCGGTCAAAGACGCTCGTGGCGAGCCACAGCTTGACATCGCGGCGAAAGATCGACCGCAGTTGGAAAAAGCTCTCTGTCAGCATGTCCTCGGCCGGCTCATGCCGATCATTCAGCAGCAGATGGACGTTTTTAATCAAGCCCCAAAAACCGGCAGTACCGCTCATTTATCGCCAGAAGTCCTCCGCGACCTCAAACGCGAGCGTGAGGTACACAAGCGTTTTGCCGCAGAACGAGCACCGCCGGGAGTGTTCGTCGGCCGAACGTTGGAGCAGGCCAAAATCGGGGCTTACCTGGCCGGCGAAAATGATCGCCCGTTCGTCGTGCATGGTGTTTCCGGCAGTGGGAAGACGGCGCTCTTGGCACAGGCCGCCCGCGAAGTGAAACACAACGCGGCGATTCGAATCCAACGATTCCTGGGCATCACCAAACGCTCGTCCGACCTGCGGTCGTTGCTCATTGATCTCTGTCAATCGCTCCGTGAGCAGTTCACGCTGGCCGAGGAATTGCCGGCCGACGTGCGTTTGCTCGAAAAGGAATTTTACGAGCAGCTCAAGAACGCCACGGTAGAGCGGCCGATCTACATTTTCCTCGATGCTCTCGATCAACTCGATTCGGCTGACGGAGCGCATTCCCTGTCGTGGATTCGGTCCACTCCCTTGCCGCCGCGAGCGAAGCTCGTCGTGTCGTGCTTGTCCGATCCGGACGACGATGTGGCCGGTCGCCCGTATGCCACGCTCAAGGCGAAAGGTTTCCTGACCGAGGCGAATTCGGTTGGCATTATTGAATTGACGCCTGACGAGGCAAAACTGCTTTGGCAACGGTGGTTCAATCAGGCCGGTCGCCAACTAAATCAAAATCAACAAAGAACGGTCGATGTGCGCATCTTGTCCACAAAGACCGAGGACGCCGCTTGTCGTCAACCGCTGTACCTCAAAATACTGTTCGAGGAAGCCCGGCTGTGGCGATCGTTCGACACACCGAAAGAACTCGCTGCGACTGTACCCGGGTTACTCGCTTCGCTGTTCGACCGCTTGTGTGGTCCCGCGGCACATGGGCCGCTGGTCGAACCGGCCTTGGGCTATCTCGTCTCGGCCCGTTTTGGTCTGGCGGAGAACGAACTTTTGGAGGTGCTGTACTGCGATCCCGACTACAAACAGCAGTTACTCGGCTCCGCGCAACATGAACTTCCGGCTCAGGCCAAGCGAATTCCAATTGCCATCTGGTCGCGGCTGCGTTACGACTTGTCGCCCTATCTCGCAGAACGGGGCGCGCCGGGCGGTACGGTGTTAAACTTCTATCATCGCCAAGTCGGCAACTTTGTCCGCCAACGTTTCGCCGGTAAAGAGGTGAGCAGCGTGGCGCACGCCCGATTAGCGACGTACTTCGCCAGCCAGGACTATTTTCTGGAATCGCTGGAAGAACAGCGGGCGCGGGCGAAGCGGCTCCCGCCCACCGCGCGGCCTGCCAATATCCGCAAGGTGTTTGAACTCCCCTGGCAGCTTTTAGAAGTGGCCAAACTATCGGGCCAGGACGACCCGAAATCTCCACACTGGGACGCCGTCGCCGATTTGTTCACCGATCTCGAATTCCTCGAAGCCAAGACGGAGGCGGCAGAATGATTTTTGAACTCGTGCAGGATTTTGCCGATGTACTCGCCGCCATGCCTGTGGAGCATCCGCGTCTGCGCATTCTCAAACTGCTCGACGAAGCCATTCGCCGCGATGTGCATTTCATCAACCGGCATCCGACGACACTGTTTCAGTGCCTGTGGAACTTGTGTTGGTGGTACGACTGCCCGGAAGCCGCTGCCCATTACGTGCTGCCTGCGGAGCGCGAAACCCCGGGACTACCACCGAGGGAAGTGACGGGGCGGCCATTGTCGACACTCCTTGATAAATGGCATAGGATCAAGATGTCGAGCGGCAAAGGCATACCGTGGTTGCGTTCTTTGCGGCCGCCTCCGTTGCAGTTAGGAATGCCGCAAAAGTTGATCCTTCAGGGGCACTCGAAAGGAATTTCATGCGTGTGTTTCTCCCCCGACGGACAGCGTTTGGCTAGTGCGTCCTATGACCAAACGATACGAGTCTGGGACGTGTCGAGCGGTGCCGAAATCCTCTTGCTTAAAGGGCACCAGAGTTCGATTCTTAGTGTATGCTTCCACCCCGATGGCCAGCGTTTGGCTAGCGGGTCACATGATCATACCGTACGCGTCTGGGACGCAAACAGCGGCCAAGAACTATTGTGTTACAAAGGGCACACGAAGTGTGTTAACGACGTGTATTTCAGTCCGGACGGTTGGCACCTCGCTTCCGCGTCGGATGATAAGACGGTACGAGTCTGGAACATTTCTAACGGTGCAGAGATACTACGACTCGAAGGATACGCAGACGCGGTGCAAGCGGTGCGGATATCTCCAGATGGGCGTTACATTGCCACAGGTTCCAGCGGCAATAACGTACGTGCTTTTGATATTGCCGGCTCTGAGGTCTATTTGGATCCCCAAAAAAGGTATTCTTCGGAGGACCGCTTATATTTCTCGCCGGATTCTCGACAACTCATCATTCTTTCACAGACGGGTCATGTTGAACAGTTTGAAGTGGCAACCGGTAAAAAGTCAATGTTTCTTTGGACTCCCAGACGTGACGTTGGAGGGCCGTCATGCATTTCCGTCGACTGCCGGCGACTCGCGATGGTGACCTTTACGCACACGATTTTTGATGAATCGATTCAAGTGTGGGACACGACGACCGGGGACAATATCCTCAGGATTCAAACACAAGCCGGCGAAATCCAGAATTTATGTTATTCTCCGGATGGACTCTTGCTGGCCGGGACGACCCCGGGCAATTTGGTTCGAGTATGGGATACGACGGTCAAAGCCCTCCCTCTTCAACTCCGCGGGCATACGAGTTCGATGCCCAAAGTGTGTTTTTCTCCAGATGGATGCCGAGTTGCGACGGCGGCCAACGATGGGATGTTGCGTATATGGGATGCGACTTTGGGTACTGTGGTGTTCGAACGTCAAATGCACGGATACGTCAGAGTCAAAATGAACATGTGCTTTTCACCCGATAGTAAACGGCTTGTAACTGCACCAGGAGGTGTGATACTGCAGATATGGGATTCGATAACCGGACACGAAATCCTGCGGGTCGAAAGCCCTGCCGAGGGAGTGAAATGTGTGGGGTTTTCACCGGACGGGAGACGTCTCGCCATTGGATGTGGTGACGGATCGGTTCGCATTTGCGATGCGTCGAACGGGAACGAAGTCTTTCATTTCGTCGTTCGAACAAATAGCCAATTCGATGTGTCATATGTGACCGATGTTTCCTTCTCGCCAAACGGTCGGTTCATCGCGACGGCGATTTCTGATGGTTCCGCACGCATTTGGAATACGTCGAAGGGAAATGAGACTGGAGAGTTGTGGACGTTACTTAATCCATTGCGCTGGTTATTCATGTGGGACTCGTCCCGCGCTACTGAGATCCTTCGGTTGCATTGGAAGGAGGGCCGAATCGATGGAGTGGCTTTTTCTTCGGACGGACAGCGAATCG
>JAYUFG010000017.1:0-2923 GCA_043738845.1 Planctomycetaceae bacterium | reverse complement strand
AAACCCGGCACTTTCAAAAAAAAGATCGTCATGATCGGTCGCCGCAATCCAGTTTTCACTCGCCACCAACAAAAAGTAACAGCCTCGTAGCGGAGCGAAACCGAAATGGCCGCATGGACGCATCAAGTGATTTCCGGTCAATTCCTTACGGCCGAATCATTCCGGTGGTTGGACCGGTTCATTTCCGTTGGCGGTGCAGATTGCCTGCCAGACTTCAATCGCGATCCCGTCGTTGACGTAGGTCGTTCGTTGGTCGGCCATCGCCACATTTACGCCGCTGGCGTGGGCCGACCGGGCCGAGGCAAAGGCCTTGGTCGTATTGACCTGCTTGCAGATCATTTGCGGAGGGCGAGTGATCGACGTGTCACACATGGGAACCTGATCGGGGATAGTGCTATTTGGCTCGTTTTTTGCGGTGAAGGCGGTGCAACCCATCGCGCCCACCGTCCACGCACCCCGTCCGTCGGTCGCACTGTCGTCGCCTAAAACCTCGCTGAGCATAACAGTTTTGGAAACGCCATCTCGAACAAAGGCGGAGGCCGTACCCTTGTTGTGGCCCATCTTTTTCCCTTTGGCCTTAAAGGCGGTATCACTCTTCGCCGTGGCGGCGGGAGAGCCAACGGCAACGTGACCGAACATCCCCTTCTTCTTATCCGCAGCGAGCCGGGTGCTGCCATAAAAGGCCGGATTGCGGTTCGATGTATCGTCAAAGTCAAAGTAATACTCCATGCCAAAGTTGGCGGCGTAGTTTCCCTTCGCAATGTTCGTCAGGCCCCCCGCGTTCAAGGGAATGAACATGTCGGGCGCGGTGGGGCATTTCATATAAGGCTGAATGGTAGGTCCGGTGGCGAACCAAGTATCGGTGCCCGCCGTTCCCGCTTTGGAACACTCGTCACACGCATTCCACCTATTGTTGAGACAAGTCATCAGGTGCGAGTATTGCGGCTTGTCGTCGAGTTGGTCGAGAATGGCCGAAAGCCAGTTCGGCCCTAAGCAATAAGCTCCAGCGGAAACGCTGAGATTGTTCACCACCTTGCCTTCGGTTGGATCGGCCATGCACGACGGCACGCCGGGTGGAAAAGCTTTGTGGGCTGTTTCATACGAACAAAGCGCGGTGGCGAGTTGCCGCATCTGGCTCCCGCACTGAGTTCGCCGCATTGTTTCTCGCACCGCCGCCAAAGCGGGAAGCAACAGGGCGATCAGCGTGCCAATAATCGCGATCACCACTAAGAGTTCGATGAGCGTAAACCCTCGTCGAACGACGGGCCGCAGAGAACGTGCCATAATGCCAACTCCTCGAATGAAGAAACTCGAATGAAAAAAGATGAGTCCGACCAATCGTCGGGAGCCAATGAATAAACGGCTCCACGGCTGGGGAATATAACGCAGATAGATATAGATGTAGTTCCGTATTTTTAAGATACGCCTATTCGCGAATTGATACAAGCAGATTTTCGGAATTTTAGCCTGCCCACCAGAGGATAACTTCGTTTTTTCGGCGCATCGCGAAGAGGGCCCAGAGGCTTGTCACCCGCGCCGCATCTCGCCCGCCGCGCTTGCCCAATTGGCTCATCCCCACCCGGTTGCTGTAAGGTGAATTCCTCGTTTTAGTTGCGACGTGAGAAATCTGATTGACACACTTCCGAAACAGCGGTCCAATAGCGGTTACGTCGCCGGGGGTTGCCGTGTGGATCGCATCGGAACCGGTCCAAATAGGCAAAAGTGGTGATGCTCCTTCTCTCTCCATCTGTTTCCGGTCAGAGGCGCCCATGAATCAATGCATCTTCGCGCGTCGAACCTATTCTCACCAAATCGGTCGTATCGCCCTCGTTTGTGGAGTCGCCTTGTCGTTGTGTTCACGCGCAACATCGTTTGCGGGCGTCATTCGTGACGACCGCTTGCAATCCGATTATTTGAATCTGGGTGCGTTGCCAGCCTACGCCAGTGTCGGCATGATTCAAGAGCGAACGGCGTCGGGCGGATATGTCGGCTCGGGAACTTTGATTTCGTCGAACTGGGTTCTGACCGCCGCCCACATGGTCGATAAAGCCACTTCCATGAACTTCACCGTCGGCGGCACACGCTACACCGCCGACAAATGGGTCGCAAATCCCAGTTGGACCGGTAATCTGGGTGCCGGTTATGACATCGGACTGATCCATCTCAGTAAAACAGTCGGCAATGTCACGCCTGCAACTCGTTACACAGGCACCAGCGAACTCGGCAAAACCGCCACATTTACCGGTTTTGGCATGACAGGCACAGGTCTGACGGGAGCGACCACTTTCGACGGTCGCAAACGGGCGGGACAAAATGTGGTGGACTGGCTGTATGGCGGCAATTCCAAAACGGCCCGACTGTTCTTGGTCGATTTCGACGACCCACACAGTGCGATCTACAATCACACCGGTTCTTCGACACCTTTGGGCTTGGAATATCTAATCGCGCCCGGCGACAGCGGCGGCGGTGACTTCATCGACTTTGGCAAAGGCTCGCAACTCGTCGGCGTAAATTCGTTTGGCATGTCGTATACGGGAACGCCCAATTCTTCTTACGGAAACTTGTCCGGTCACGTTCGCGTTTCGGCTTTCAATTCTTGGATCGACAGCGTGATTGGGACGTCAGCCAAAGCGTCTCTCCTCTCCGATCCCTCCAGCCTCACGTCGCAAAACTTGGCGCAGTTGCCCGAACCATCCTCATTCGTGTTGGCTGTTTTAGCTGCCTTAGGAATGGGGATCGCAGTGCGACGTCAGAGGAAGCCCTTGCATATTCACGGCTAAAAACCGCGATTTGTAACCGTTTAGCCGTTTGAAGTGCCGAAAAATTCCAAATGCAAAACAGCCCGAAGGGCTGAGATTTTTCAGCCCAGGGCAACGCCCTGGGTAACGAGACCACCACGAACCTCAACGCCCCAACGGGGCAA
>JAYUFG010000016.1:0-7718 GCA_043738845.1 Planctomycetaceae bacterium | reverse complement strand
TCGCACGCGATCAGATAATAATCGCCGCAAATGACCGGTGAGGGGACGTATCCACACGTGGCGTCTTTTTTTACCCACCACGCGACGTGGGACTTCGTGACGTCGCCTGAACCGTCCGGGCGAATCGCCATTGCGTGACGATCAGGAAAGCCTGCCGTGAGAAAGAGATACTTGCCGTTGAAGACCATCGAGGCGACGAATTGCTCGGTCGGACCGTTGATGATCCAATGCCGCTCGCCGTTGTGAGGATCGTAACTGGCGACGCACTTGCTCCCGGTCAGGACCATTTGCGTGCGACCGTCGATCTCGCGAATGAGGGGCGTGGCGTAACTGCGAGTTTTATTTTCACGGGCAATCTTCCAGACTTCTTCGCCGGAGTCCTTCTTCAAGGCAACGAGATAAGCATCTCCGTCGTGGTCGCCGTTGATGATGATCTTGTCTTCGAACAGGACAGGACTGCTGCAATATCCGTGCATACTGGAAAATCCGCCCGGCCGCACGAGCCACTTTTGCTGGCCCGAAAAATCGTAAGCGGCGACGACCATTTCGCCGGGCGTATTTTTTTTGCCGTCGTCCTTTTCCGCCGCACTCAAGAACGTGACATAGACCAACTTACCGTCGGTGACGGGCGTGCTTGAAGCAAAACTATTGAGCGTGTGTTTGTGTTCCAGCGGCGACTTAAGAACTTCTTGCCGCCACAGTTCTTTGCCACTGGTGTCGAAGCCCAAGAGCAATCGAGTTTGCTCCGCTTCGAGACAGGTGACGACAAAGATACGATCATTCCAAACAATCGGCGAGGCGTGCCCCTTGCCGGGGAGTTCGATTTTCCACTCCAGATGCTCGCGCTCACTCCACTTGACCGGCACGTTCTTTTCAACAACGGTTCCGTCGCCTCTTGGTCCCCGCCAGCCGGGCCAATTCTCACCTCGCGCAAAGCGTTGCCCAAATCCGAGTGATAAAACTAAGGCAACGAAGAAGCTCATACGACGATGGGTAGCGAGCATCAGAAATTCCCAGGCGGGCAGGTGATTGGCAGGATGGATATTAGGCGGGGTAAATTCTCGGCGGGATAAACTGCGGTCCGACTTTGGCTCGTGTCCCTTAAAGGCCAAGGTGACAATGAAATGAACGGAACAGTCTTTTTCGGCAAAGACAAAGTCACGCACGCCACTTAATTCTAAACTGAAACGACAGCCTAACCAAGTATCCGCCGGTGAAAAATTGGGCGAAAGAATGGCGAAACTTGCTCCCGTTCGGTAGATCGCAATCGGTTCTCGACCACGAATAGCCACATGGGCGGAGGCATTGCAGGCGAGATTTAAAAAACGATCCGTCTGTTATTGACGCTAAGGAGTTGGTAAGACATTCCTAAACGGTGACAAATCGCTAGCACTTCAAAAATTTCCAACGCTCGTAACTTTCGTACCGCACAAGGTCGAAACGTCCCTGGAGCAAAATCGACATCGCGGTTAAAATGCCACCTGTCGATACACAGAGTATCGATGCACATGATGTCCATTCCCAGTGTCGCCAGCAGGAAGAGGTTTCGCCATGAAGGGCGTGTTAGCCGTCGTTTTAGCAGGAGGCAAAGGCTCTCGACTGGAGCCGTTGACGCGGGATCGGGCTAAGCCAGCCGTCCCCTTCGGCGGGGCCTATCGCATTATCGACTTCACCCTGTCGAATTGCCTCAACAGCGGCATTCGCAAAATGCTCGTCCTCACGCAATACAAGGCAATGAGTCTCGACCGGCATATCAATCTCGGCTGGCGAAGATTGCTCTGTCGAGAGTTGGGCGAGTTCGCCGATGTTGTCCCGCCGCAACAGCGAATCGACGAACATTGGTATCAAGGGACCGCCGACGCCGTCTATCAAAATATCTACACGCTGGAAAAAGAGCGGCCCGAATTTGTCGTGATCCTCGCAGGCGATCACATCTACAAGATGAACTATCGCAATCTGGTCGAGTTCCATCAGCAAAACAAGGCCGACCTCACCATCGCCGCGTTGCGGGTGCCGGTGGCCGAGGCACGCGCCTTTGGCGTGATGCAAATACAAAACGACCAGCGAGTAATCGGCTTTCAGGAAAAGCCCAAACAGCCGCAGGCGATTCCCGGCGATCCGCAACATTCGTTGGCCTCGATGGGGATTTACGTCTTCACCGCCCGATTCTTGTTTGAACAGTTGTTGGCGGATGCGAACAAGCCGCTGAGCAATCACGATTTTGGCAAGGACATTATTCCGTCGATCATCGGAACGCACCGCGTTTATGCGTATCCCTTTCGTGATGAAAACCGCAAACAAGATGCCTACTGGCGGGATGTCGGGACACTGGACGCATATTTTGAAGCGAACATGGATTTGATCAGCGTCGATCCGCTCCTCAACATGTACGACGCCGCTTGGCCCATCCGCAGTTACCTGCCGATGTTCCCGCCGCCCAAGTTCGTTTTCGGCGAGGATGGGGCAGACGGTCGTCGTGGAGAGGCGATTGACAGCCTTGTCTGCCAAGGCTCGATCATCTCCGGCGGCCGCGTTAACCGCTCGATTATCGGCCACAACGCGCGGATCCACAGTTACGCCCGCGTCGAGGATTCAATTTTATTCGAGGGAGTTGACATCGGTCGCCGCGCCCTCGTCCGCCGAGCGATCATCGACAAGGGAGTGCGAATTCCGCCGGGTGTCGAAATTGGCTACGACCATGACAAGGATCGTGCCCGCGGTTTCACCGTAAGCGAAGGGGGCATCACCGTGATTGCCAAAGCCGACGGCGTCGATCAATTTCCCGAGACGGACTTCCATCTCGCGTAGGGCACCAACATCGTATCGGTCGCAATCCAGTCACAAACTCTCAATCGTCCTCATTCCGTACCGCCCAGACTGGATAAGGCTCGTCCCCTCGGGCGGAATGCCACAAGATGCGATTTAACGTGTCTTCGGGACAGGCGTCGAGCTTCTCGAAGTTGAGTTCTTCTGACTGAATCGCAAATCGCTTTTGCGTCGGTTCGGTGATCTCGGCCGTATTTTGGTTGAGCTTGTCGAGCGGAATGTTGCTCTCGACCGCGATGTAGCGCGAGGTGTCCGGCTGGTCTTGAAAACAATCGAACATCGGTGTCGCCGTGGCGTCCAGTTCGTTCATCGGCGGCAGACCGAGAATGAGTTCAATCGTCCGCAACAGGCTCGTTTGATTGTACTGGGTCGAGATGACCGTCTTCCGTTTGGTGTAAGGACTGACGACAAACGCGGTCGTGCGATAACCGCTGATATGGTCCCAGCCATCTTGCGGATCGTCCTCGATGATGAAGAAACAGGTCTCCGCCCAAAAACGACTCTTGCTCACCCCTTCGATAATTTTTGCCAATGCCAAATCATTGTCGGCGACCTGCGAGTTGGGGACCGGATAACCGGCGGTTGTGCCATTCGTATGATCGATGGGCAAACTCAAGACCATGAGGTTCGGCATGTTGCCCGACTTTTCCCAGCCAGCCAGCTCTTCGAGAAAAATGCTCGACCGAATTTGATCCGTGACTTGATTTCCCCACGAAGGATAGCGGGGCGAGAGGTACGGGCGAATGGCCTCGACGAGCGGAGTCGCCTCGATCAGCACTTCATCCTTTTTCGCGGTGAAGTCACTATAGATATGCGACCAACTCGGCTTTCCTTTGCGACCGGCGGCAATCGCGGCGGGACTCCACTTGATCGACGTATCGGCAAACTCGCCAAATATGCGAATCGACTTTTTCTTCGCCAAGGCCGCGTCCCAAATAAAACCGGCGGGCGACCAAGCCAGCGCGTCTGAACCGTTCTTCGCATCTCCGCCGTCGGGATAACTACGTGGAAAACCGGCGAACGATTTCTCCAAATAGTCCGTCGTGATCGCGCTGCACGCCCAATTATGACCGTCCGCACTCAGTACGCCCGAGCAATAAGTGTTGTCGAGCAGCACGTAATCGCGGGCCAGCTTGTGCTGATTCGGCGTGACTTTCTCACCATAAATGCACAGCGACGGGTCGCCAGCCCCCTGCGGTAAATCGCCGAGAACTTGATCGTAGGTCCGATTTTCCTTGATGATATAAACGACGTGCTTGAAGACGGACGGCTCGCCGACACGCTCGGGGACGGGTCGTGGAGAAACGCCTTCGCGCGGTTTGGCCAAGGCCAGTTCGATCAGCGGGGCACGATACGTTCGCAGCACGGTGTTCGTGTGATTGGTTCGTTCGTCTTTATTTTTCGGCACGGGAATCAGCGACAGACAACCTTGCGATTGTTTGGAAGTGAACTTTGAGCCGGTCTTTCCGGCGGCGGCATCCACGTCGTGGGCATTTCCTCCGCCGTAACCTTTGATATTGGCAACGCAGATTTGTTGGTTTTTCTTGTCGAAGACAATCGCGCCGGGATACCACGCTGTGGGAATAAGACCTTCCAACTCACAATGGCCCGGCTTGAACTCAATGATGGCCACCGCATTTTGCGTCCCGTTGCAGGCGTACAGAAAATCTCCGTCGGGACTAAACGCAAGGGCGTTCGGGGCCGCACCGAACAGATCGGCGGGCGTTTTCTTCGGCCAGAACTTTTCGACCACTTCGTCTTTCGCCGTTTCGATCACGCTGATCGTGTCGGACGCAGCGTTCGCGACACAAACGTATTTTCCATCGGGTGAAACGGCCAAGCCGCTCGCGTGCAGACCGGTAACGAGTTCTTTTTTCGCAGCAAGTTTTTTCGTGTTGTCCGTTTGCTTGTCGTTGTTCGCCAGATCAATCACACTCACCGTTCCATCCGCCGCCGCACCCGTCGTGGGATCGACCCGAATTGCCACGCCGCGACCACCATTCGCCGTCGTACTCTTACTATCAGGATGGCGGCCTGCCCAATTGCTGACGTAGGCCTTGCCACCCGCCAAAACGACGTCGTAGGGAACCATGCCTGTCTCCCACCGCCGCAAAATTTTCCGGCTCGTGGTGTCAATCTCGGCCAGTTGGTTCGTCATGTTGAGGCAGGCGTAAAGTTTCGTGCCATCTTTAGAAATTGCAAGGCCGCTGGGGATTTCGGCCGTGCGTTGCGTGTTGCCGGTCGCAGGCAGCGGGATCGTGACCTCGATCCGCACTTGGTTTTGTTCGTTCACGCGAAAGACACAAATGTTGCCGACGACGTTTGACATGTAAACATGCTTGCCATCCGGGGCAAAAATCAAACCGGTAAATCCCAACTGTCCATACTTCGCGGGCGTGAGAATCCGTTCTGAAACGGCGTCGGGAACTTTGTCCTGCTCAGCCGGAACGGGAATTCGTTCGATGATCTCGCCCTTAGTTGGGTCAATAACCGTTAAATACTTTCCGCCACCGACGACGAGCAAACGGCCGTCGGGACTAAGAGCGACTCCTTGCGGTCGGGCACCCGGCAGGTCGATCAATTTTCCCGCCGGGGCAAGCCGATGATTGTCGGGCGTCGTGAATTGATTCGCCTCGGCCGACGGGCCAACAGGCTCGGTCGTTTTACCGAATTCCAGGTCCGGTGGGTCTTTGGCGTTCGCGGAAATCGCGAAACAGAAAAATACCACGAACACTCGCGCTACATTGGTTTGCACGCTCAAGAAAAATTCCTTATGGAATGAGATACCAACATTCTTCAATCAGCGAAGGCTGTCCCCTTGCGTTGAATAAACTTGGTGCGAGTCCGTCGTCGAATTGCAAATCCAAGCATTCCGAGTCCGCCCAACCCCGCCATGACCAGACTGCTTGGTTCGGGAACTTGTTGAATCGCGTTGTCGAAAGCAAAGACGCCCCGCCCCATTGTCGAGACGGCCAGATAATTATCGGTCGCATCATATTGCAATTCAAAGACCGGCGCATTCGGGAGCGACAATGAGCCGACTTCATTCCAGACGCCCAGGTTTGACAAATTGGAGCGAAACACTCCGTATCGACTGCCGACCAGCAGTACATCGCCCTGAATGGAGGGCATATACTCCACCGCTCGCAAATCGACACCTTGCAAATTGCCCGTGATATTGGTCCACGACGCACCGGAATTGATCGTTTCCCAAACACGAGTGCTGTCAATGACGAAGGCTTCATGCCAATCGGACCGAGCGAGTGCTATTCCATTGACCGTTCCGCCGAGATAGTTCGTCAATTGATTGAGGGAGCCATTGAGGACGGAACGCAAATACAATTTCCCGCCCGCACCGACCCAGAGAATTTCGGGCGCGGGCGTGACTCCGCTGTACCCGCCCGCCTTGATGGCACCGACGTTACTTCCCGCACCGAAATCGGCCAACAGATTGAGCGTGTCGCCATGATCGGCGGACTCGTATAGTCTTCGCGTGCCGATGAGCAATCGTCCGTCGAATTGATTGATATTGACCTTGGTGAGCCAATTGATCCCGCTGCCATTGGCCGTTTCGTAAGTACTCAGCGTTTGACCGCCCGTTCCATTGACGATGAGTGCGGGCGTCGCACTGGCCGTTTGAACATTGCTCGAATTAAACGTCTTTCGAGAAAAACTGGCCATGCTGGGAAAGCTGATATATCGGATTGAGGCGTTCGGGTTGGACGTATCAATCGCCACCGTCGATCCATCACCTTGATACGGAGTCGTCCAGGTTGTGTTATTGTGGGCTGTTTGATATAGGTTGCCATTGTCTTGCGTCCCGATCACCAACGTATGCGAAACGTGATCGTAGCGCATCGCATAGGCTTCGGCGAGTTGCAAATTTCCAATCAGCGAAAACCAATTGCCAGTTCCGTTTTGCGGATTCGTCCGTTTGTAAATTCCGCCGTCGTCGGACTCGATCAGGAAACCATCCGCACTGAAGGTCATATGTCGCGAGTCCGCGTGTGGTGCGGTGTTATTCGCCGAACCTGTTCCCGTCAAATTCGTGATCGTCGTGGCCTGCGAGCCAGCGGGTTGCGTGGCGTCAACGCGAAAGGAACGGCCAGTAAAATTCGTGGCCCCCAGTGAATTGGGAAACGGGCTGGGCTGTCGATCACCACCGACGTACACGAAATTGGCATTGGTGGGATCGGCGGCCATCGAGAAGTGAATCGCCCCTTGCCCGCCGGGATCGAGGGCCAAATCGGCATCTTCCGGCTGCAAAGGATTCGTCACACCGTTGTCAACCGTTTGCGGCAAGTCGAGCGAGGTCCAGTTCGTTCCTCCGTCGCCGGATCGATACAGCCCACCGAGTTTTCCGGCATTGATAACTCCCGCATAAACATTATTACTGGTACCCACGGACAGTCGGATATTGTTTGTGGCGTTCACCCCACTATCGGTGATATTCGCGTTGATCGTGGCATCACTGACTCGTGCCCATGTCGCACCAGTATCACTCGATTTGTAAATTCCGTTATTAGTACCGGCTCCTCGAATCGCCGAATACAAAACACTGTTATTTGTTGAATCGCCGACCAGGTCGAAGACCTTCGCATTAGGTGAACCGGGCGCAACCGTGACCTTGGCAAAACTGGTGCCGGAGTTCGTACTTCGATACAGACCAACCGTATTGGACCCGTGGGCAAAGTCCGACGCTGCTACAATCGTCGATCCCCGCGAGGCAATGTTAGAAAAATCGAGATTGGTAAGCGAGTTGCTTCCCGTCAATTGTGCCCACGACGATCCACCATCGGTCGTGCGATACAAACCCGCCGTGTCTCCTCCGACCGACGCATACGAACTGAAGGTTCCATTGCCCGCCACCAAGATGTTGGGGTTCGTCGGAT
>JAYUFG010000015.1:0-2926 GCA_043738845.1 Planctomycetaceae bacterium | reverse complement strand
TGGATGAAGATTGAAACGAAGCTCGGCAATCCGGCGTTGAAGGCGGCCGTCGCGGCGACGAACGACCCTGATCTGAAACAGGCGTTAGAGTGGTCGGTCGCCGTGAATGAGACGATCGAGAAATTCGTGCGGGGTGTTCCGCCGTTTCCCTTTGTTCGCGAGAGCCTGAAAAAAATCCAGGGCCAGGCCGACGTCCTCGTCGTTTCCGCCACCCCGAATGAGGCCCTCGAACGCGAATGGGCCGAACATGACATTGCCCAATATGTCGCCGCGATCTGTGGACAAGAGGTCGGCACGAAGAAAGAAATTCTCGCCGTCGCCGCCGATTATCCCGCCGGTCAAACGCTGATGATTGGTGACGCTCCCGGCGATTACGAAGCGGCTAAAAAGAACAACGCCTTTTTCTTCCCGATCAATCCGGGCCATGAAGAAGCGAGTTGGAAACACTTCTTAGAGGAAGGTGCTGACCGGTTCCTTTCGGGAAAATTCGGCGGCGAATATCAACAGAAACTCCTCGCCGAATTCGACAAGTACCTGCCCGCTTTACCACCTTGGCCGGTCGATGCGTAAAGTTGTAGTTGTAGGTCAGGTACCCCGTACCTGACATTTGTTTATCATTTTATAATTTTGCATCCCGAAGAGATGATAGCAATTAGCCGGTGGCTGAGCGCAGCGACACCACCGGATAGTGAACCGCCAACGACATTCGACCCCAACGGGGTCGCAGCGAGTCACGAGACGAGTGATCGTTCATCCGATCTCGCTGGCATCCCGCCGGGATGCAAAATGCACGAGGCGATTGTCACCGGTGATGTCGCTGCGCTCAACCACCGGCTAATCGCTACGACCCCTTCGGGGTCCAAACCCCGACTCACTAGACCACCACTCACTCCTCACCAAACCACCACAACATGAACTGCGACTTCGGACTAATCGGCCTGGCCGTCATGGGCGAAAATTTGGCTCTCAACATCGAGAGCCGGGGCTACAAAGTGGCCGTGTTTAATCGCACGACCAGCGTCGTTGATACCTTCATCGACGGTCGAGCAAAAGGCAAACAATTCGTCGGCTGTCACTCCGTCGAAGACTTGGTTAAGTCACTTGCCGCGCCGCGTAAGGTCATGCTGATGGTCAAGGCTGGCCCGGCGGTCGATACGCTTATCGAAACGCTCATTCCGCTCCTCTCGCCCGGCGATATCATTATCGACGGCGGCAACACCCACTACAGCGACACCGAACGCCGCACCCAATATGTCGAGAGCAAAGGGTTGCTGTTCATCGGCACGGGCGTTTCCGGCGGTGAAGAAGGTGCCCTGCTCGGCCCCAGCATGATGCCCGGTGGCAGCGAAAAAGGTTGGCCCGCCGTGAAGCCGATCTTTCAAGCGATCTCTGCCAAGGTCGGTCCGAACAACGACATCCCCTGTTGCGAATGGGTCGGTCCGCGTGGTGCTGGCCACTACGTGAAAATGGTTCACAACGGCATCGAGTACGGCGACATGCAGCTTATTTGCGAAGCCTACTTCATGCTCAAGAAGACGCTCGGCCTGACCAACGACGAACTGTACGACGTCTTTGCCGAATGGAACAGAAGCGAACTTGACAGTTACCTCATCGAGATCACTCGCGATATTTTCAGCGTCAAGGATGCGGAGAGCGGTGACTTCCTCGTCGATAAAATTCTCGACAAGGCGGGAGCAAAAGGGACCGGCAAGTGGATGAGCCAACTCGCGCTCGACCTGGGCGTGCCCAGCACGCTCGTGACCGAGGCGGTTTACGCCCGCTGCTTGTCGGCTCTCAAACAACCTCGCGAGAACGCCAGCAAAATTCTCAAAGGCCCGACCCAAAAGTACACCGGCGACAAAAAAGCCTTCATCGACGCGGTCCGTCACGCCCTGTACGCCTCGAAAATTTGCAGCTATGCCCAGGGTTACGTCCAAATGCAGGCCGCCTCGAAAGAGATGAGTTGGCCGTTGAACTATGGCTCGATTGCTCTCTTATGGCGGGGCGGCTGCATCATTCGTGCCCGCTTCTTGGAGCGGATCAAAGACGCCTTTGACACGAACCCAAATCTGGAAAACCTGCTGCTCGCCCCGTACTTTCAAGAGGCGGTCAACAAGGCTCAGGACGCCTGGCGACATGTCGTCAGCACGGCGATCATGCACGGAATTCCCGTCCCCGCCTTCACGACGGCCTTGACGTATTACGACGGTTATCGCGAAGCTCGCTTGCCCGCGAATCTCCTTCAAGCCCAGCGCGACTATTTCGGTGCGCATACTTACGAGCGAACCGACAAACCCGGCTCGTTCCACACTGACTGGATTCGCGAACGTCGGACACCGAATGCTTAATTCTACTGTCCCAAGTTATGGTCGTTGATTTACCCGCAAGGGTGGTAAGCGGTTACGTGATTTGTGGTAATAGAACCGCGAGTCTTCGTTTCGGATCAAGCGGCGTGTTTTGTCTTTTGCGATTTGGGTCGGCGTTTCGCAGACCAGGTGGGCACGCAACAGCATTGCGATGCCGTTGCGGATCTGCGGTAGCGTGATGGCGGGTGTCCATTTTTTTCCCCGCTGAGATTCACTCACCAAAAACCAAGTTGCGATCAGCGAGAGAGCTTGATGGTGATGCCACCCTCGCCAGTTACGAACTTCGTAGTGCGACAACCCGGCCTCGCTCTTGCCGCGCTTGAGCGCTTCTTCGATGCGATGGGCCGCTAGTGCGAGTCCTAACTGGACAGCCGAATAGGACCGCATGCGACGGACCATACTCAAATCTACGTCAATATAATCGGTCGCCAAATTTATTTTCAGGCCGTTTTCCTCTCGTTGGCCCGCTACGAGGCTGTTACTTTTTGTTGGTGGCGAGTGAAAACTGGATTGCGGCGACCGATCATGACGATTTTTTTTTGAAAGTGCCGGGTTTACTC
>JAYUFG010000014.1:0-7743 GCA_043738845.1 Planctomycetaceae bacterium | reverse complement strand
TTGGAAGCCCCGATCACCAGTTCTTGCGCACCGATTTCCTTGGCGGTTCGCAGTACGGCGTAAAACGGATTGTTCGTCGGCACGATGATCGGAATGACGTGCTTGCCGATATGTTCGGCCTTATTGACGACTGCCGTCATCAGGACGCGGTCGTAATGATCGAGTTCCGTTCCGCTGGTTTCAGAAACGCCCGAGGTTTCGACCTTACTGGTCATGACGACGACATCGGTCGTGGCCGGATCAGCTTCGGTCAGGGCTTTTTCGAGCATGAACAAGTTTTGTGGCGAACGAATTGCGACCAATTTGCGATAGGGAAGGCGGATGCCGAGCATTTCCGGATTAACGTCCTGCGCCGTTTCCTGATTGAAATGTTCCTTGTGGTCGTGATGGACCCCTTTGCTGCGATATTCGCGAACCTTTTCGGTAATGGTAAAGATCGACATGAAGCCGATCGTAATGCCCAGTCCGCAAATCGTCGCGGTTTGTTTCGTCAGAACGTTCATAATCGCCGCGACCAACAGAACGAAAAAGATCAGCAAGAGTCCGACAGGAATTTCTTTACCGCCGATGCGAATGTTGAAGGGGACTTTATACTCGCGGGGCGTTTGATCTTTGAACCGCAGCACGACCATTGCGAGAGCGTTAAACACAAAGCTCCAGACAACGCCGAAGGCATACGCCTCGCCCAACACAAGTGTATCACCGCGACTTGCAATGATCGTGAACAATTGCAAGCCCACGACCAGCATAAGAATCCGGTAGGTTGTGCCATATTTTTTATGCGGTTTCAAAAACCAGTCGGGCATCACGCCATCTTCCGCAACACGATTGAGTACACCGTTCGAGCCAATAATGGCTGTGTTCACCGCGCCCGACAAAATCAAAAAACCAATGAAGACGACAAACGCCTGCAATACAAGTTTGGCCGCGAGCGGTCCGGCGACGTTCATCGCCAAACCGCTGATTAAGTTTTCGCTATAGACCTTCATTCGCACGTCGTTGGGAATGAGCAGCACGGCCAGGAAGCTAATTCCCGCCGTTAGAACGATGCTATACACGAACACGACAAACGCGGCCTTCTTAAAGTTTTTCATCTTCGGAGCTTCGACCTCGCGATAGACCTGCGCGAGCGTTTCTTCGCCACTCATGGCCAAGATCGAATGGCCAAAGGCAATCGCCAGACCCAAAAATCCAATCATGCTCCACCAACCATGCGGTGGTGCGCCGGGCTTGGTGACCGCTTCAATCTGTGTTTGCAGTTCCGTTTCTCGGAGAAAACCGAGCGGACTTTCAGGTTTTGGTGGATCATCGCTGTAGTTGAGGTGCGGATTTAGGTCGGGCAAAAGTGGTAGCGTATTTTTAACGAGTTGTTCGTTTCCATCAGCGTCCTTGACCTTTGAGGTGGCCACCCCGTTGACCGCGAGCGTGATCCCGCACCAGATCATAATTACGACGGCCATCACCGTCGTGGCTTTCATGATCTTCACCGCCTTGTCGCTCGATTCGTGAATTCCTTTGATATTCTCGCGGAAGAAATAGAGTGTCGCGCCGCAAGCAATGAAAACCGATCCCCATTGCCGAATTTCAGCACGAACCTCTTTCGGGACAGCGAAATCGGCATGACCAAAGAGATATTGCTGCGAGTATTCAAACAGGTCCATGAACAGACCCATAATGTACTGCCCCGCCGAGACACCGCTAATCGGACCCGTCAGGATGTAGTCGAACATCAGGGCGGAGACGGAAAGTTTCGCGACCAGTCCCCCCATCGCCTGTTTCACGACGCGATAAACGCCGCCCCGCACGAACATCGAACAACTTTCGATATAAACACTGCGCACACAGTAACTAAAAATCATCACGCCGAGGATAAACCACGGCGCGGCCGGACCAATCGACTGCTCGACGATTCCGCCGATGTAATAGGCGGTGCTGGCTAGGTCACACAGTACGACCGCTGCGGTTCGCCAATACGAAATGAAACTCAGCATTACACTGCTGACAACGATCACCTGCGCAGTGCGCACGATCTTCTTACCGGACGAATCGCCGGACGAGCCAACGGGGGTGGGCATCAACATTCCTTGGGACAAGCGGTCCCGAAAAAAATAGTGGCACATCGTCAGTGCAGGCGACGACGTGTGCCCTTCCAAAACGGTCGGCAACGAAATGTCGCGACTCGTTGACGAGGTTTGCTGCCGGGCGAGGATTTGAAAGTGTCCCGATTTCAGCAATCTGAAACCTAAGACCCCAGAGCCGTCGAAAAATCCGGCTCTTTGGTTCCCCCGCATCCCACGACGAGTTTCGACGCGCGATATTAGGCTGCAAGAACGCCGATAATTTATAGGTTTTATACCGGTCGTTCACAAGAGGCAGAAGCCTGCCACTCACAAACGTTCGATGATAAAACCTGAACATTTGTGGCCCTATCGGTGGGGTTCGCTCGTGAACAGCCATTTACCGCTCGCCGCGGCTTGTCCTTTCGCTCGGAAAAAAGCGAGTTCCTTCCCGTTGTTGTAGTCGATCTCGGATTGGGTTGTACTCGCGAACACGAATGGCACCTGTGTGGGCTTCAAACACGCCCTGTCCGGGAATCGCCAATTTCGCGTACACGATGGCTTTCGGCCCAAGCTCCAGATTGAACTCCGGATGAGCCGCTTGAAAGGGAAGTTGAAAAACCGCCCCGTCGAAGTCCATTTCATTCGGCCGGACCATTTCGACCCAGCGGCCCAAGTTGGGGAACTCGTTCGTTGTTTGCTGGTCATTTCGGGCCGTCCCCCATAATTCGACGTCCAGCGTTCCATCGACGGGAACAATCCGTCCCCGCGCGTCGAGGGGATAAACGTGCAGAATCAAACCGTCGGCTTCCGCCGTATTATTGAAATTGGCAAGGTAGGCGTCGATCCGCAGCGAGCGGACCTGTGGACGGGGTTGAGGGAATCGAGGGATGGCGATGACTTCTTTATCTCTGTTATCTTTACCGGTTCGACTCCCATTCTCTGGAAAGGTCGGCGCACTCTCCGGCGGCAGAATCTCGATGGGCGAAGGGGGTGCCTTGGGGGCGGGCAACTCCGCTGAAGTCGATTCCTTGTAGCGATCAATTTCGCGGCGGAAATCGGCCACAGAAATGTTCTGTCCCTCGACCGTCGTCGAAACGACCCTTCCCCAGTCCATTGGCCTAATGACCGTCGCGCCGGAGTATTCGGATCGCAGCCACAAGCGTTCCCCATCCGAACGATGATCGACTTCGCCCTTGAATGTTCGGCCACTGAGAACTTCAACTTCCACGGTCGCGGCTCTCAATAGGGCGACGTTGATACCGCTGATGATGAGTGCGATCAATGTGGCCAAGATCAGCCGCCAAACCAATTGGGGGTTCGACAAAAACATGGTGATTCACTTTCCCAAAGAAAGAAATTGCCGGTGGAAAGGAACCTTTGCAAATCGAGTGCCTAAACCGTCGAATTCACGGGGCAATATGACGCAACCCGTTATCAGTTCATAGTTTTCGTGAGGAAAACCACCGCTTTAACGGAATGTTTTCCACCGGCGAGGGCGTGGCAGATTCACAACACATGTTGAGAAAGGTCAACGTGTCGGTGACAACGGTGACTTTTTCGATTGGGTAAAGGCTAATGACGGATGATCGTTACCTGGGCATAAATCGATCACTTGCCCGAAGGGTATGTAGGATAGATCGCTGACGAAAACACCAACCGTCCCCCAATGGCTCGCAGTTATGGACCATAAATTCCGCCGAATTCCTTCACTCCTGGTGGTTATTGGTGTCCCAATTGCTGTGATCGCGTTGTCCGGAGGCAGTCCAGCACCCAGGCCGACTTCCATTCCCCAGTCGGCTTCGGTCGGAGAAACACAAGTTCCGCCTATCCGGACGGCGTTGGCGAGTTCCGTTGGCACGGGCGACCGTCTTCGCGAGGGGGCCAAAATCACTGGTGAAATGGGCACGTTTGATATCCAAGGTGATCGGGCAACGTTCATCGCCACGTCAAGTAAGCGAAAACTGGCCTGTTTGGAAAATCTGGCTTTGGAACGGGTCTCCCAGATCGTTACCGACAATCAGCCCAATCAAGTTGAGTGGCAGATTAACGGAACAATCACGGAATTCCGCGACACCAATTATCTATTGTTGACGGAAGCCGTTTTGAAGACCAAGCCAGGCCGTACTTCGAACCCATAGCTCCGGGTGACGCATTTCGCTGTTCCTTTTACGGCAAGCGGTTTTTTTAAGCGTTAAACTCAACCGAGTCGACAAAGTACCCTGAGGTACGGAATCGTTTGCAGGCTCGCTACCACGACGATCCACGTGTCAAAATTTTCGCCAAGCCGAACGAAGGGCAGTTGTGCTGCTCGGCTTTCTCAGTTAAGAGGACGCGATACTTCACGCTATTTCCTCTTGGAATGAAGGCCGCGTTTCTTGGCAAGTTTGGCGAGCGTCTCTCGGGCCGGTTTCGTTCGACCGGCTGAGTGAGATTGTAGCAGAATAGGGTACGTTTGTCCAGGATTAAATTGGGCAACTTTTGGGAAACGATCTGCGGGGAAATGATGAATTATGAACGATGAGCGATGAATGGAGGGAAGGCGGCGGGCGCGAACAATGATTGTGGGGAGTGGCAACGTCAAAATAGTGTCTCTTAGCTGCGCCCCAGGTTGGAAACCGATCTGGGACACCCGCGTTTTGTCGCGGGTTAAAATTGGGCCATTTTGCTGACGGCCAGAGGTGGGAAGAGTCGTTGTGAACGACGTTATTTCGCGATGGGGAAGATTCGAGGCGACAGTTAGAACACGCTGCGTGGCAAAATCGTCGGGAAAATCGCAAATTTAAGTGTCGTGTTGTCGTGTTGCGTGTTTTTCACACGAGAAATTACGGGGTTTTCAAGGAAACGATGAATGCGGAACGATGAGCGATGAATGATTAGGAATCGAGGCAACACGATTCGCAAGCCGCGTTGCGAAGTGCGTTCGCGTTGGCCGCGCGGTTCGCCGTGGGGACTCGTTCGCGGGAAGCCGGGTGCGAAGTTGGAACTCTCGGTCGGCATTTTGGCGACTAACGGGATATTTACAGCGACCGGTGCCTCTTAGCTGCGTCCGAGGTTGAGAACGAACCTTGGCCACCCGCAATGCTATTCCTTCTTCTTCGCGTCGGGTTTATTTTTCGCTTCGTCGCGGAAGGCGTTCTGCGTTCGTTGGCTCTCCAATTTCGATATGAAATTTTGATAGCCATTTTCCTTTTGCGCCAAATTGAGCGATTCCTTTGGTGGATAGTGCCGAGACGCAAATTCGCCAAACCATAACATTTGTCGGGCGGTCAATTGGCCGTAGTAAAATTGTTCGACCGTGAGCTTTCGTTGTTCCATTGTGCCGTGGACCGCTTGATACGACGCAGCGAGGTTCCAGATAAACTCGTTTTCGCTTTCCAGGAGCTTGGGAATCTGTTTTGCACAGACCTCCGCCGGGTTTTTCGCGTCCTCTAACTCTGCCCAGAGTTTCATAGCGTCGGAAATCGCCAAGACATCTTGTTGCAAGAGTGGTCCTCCCGGCGGTCCAATTGGAAACTCATAGACCGCCGGACTCAATTTTGCATCGGTTTTCGACGGACAATAGGCGCATAACCGGATACCCCGACTCCATCATAGCGCGTTCATGGGGTCCGTCAAAAGTGCCCATGTGTAACGGATTGCCAAATTCTCCAAAAAGCTCTACTTCCGTCCCTTCGAAACGACCACGATATTCCCGTTCTATTTTGTATTTGCATGATCCTACCGACGACGTTTTATAATCCATTGGGGCGTTTACAGCGGTGACCCGACCAATAAACACCACGATTTCTTTGGCTTCAACCTTTTTGGGGGCGAATACCAAAGGTTCTGCGCCGCCGCCCAATCGCGAGTAGATAAGAATCATACAACAATATGTTGTAAGTCTCAAAGAACGATTTCTCACGCCTCACCTCCCCTCAAAAAAGTTACTGTGTTATTTCCAGGTCCAGTCTAAATCGGAAGTCCATTTTCCGTCCACGCGAACCTTAGATTCAGGGTCCGTTGGTTTGAGCGGCAAGAAGTCGTTTATCACCGAGGTTACGGGTTTTATGCCTGCCTTCTGAGTGAACTTGCTTGTGGCACTATCATAGCTACCATCGTAATTTATGCCCCAGACCAAAGCTCCTTTTTCCCAGTATACATCTTTCTCAGTGGCGACGAAAGTGACACTGGTTGGTGGTGTATACCCTATTGCGACGAAGGTTACAAATGTTGCCTTAAAAGTCGCACGAATCAACTTTCCCGTGCCATCGATCGTGGGAATTGGAAGTGCGGGTCGATCCACCAATTTAAAAGTGTACGCCAATTCGCCGGTTGTGGAATAGTCGGTCACCGTTGGGGTCGCATGGCTTTGTTTGCCCGAACTACCCAGAGCATCCGGCCCTGCCCAAGGGGTATTTGGTTGTTTTTGGTCTAATGCAGCGATTCCGACGGCATTCGTCGTTTTGGTGTACTCTGGATTCTTTCCATCTTGATAGACAGCGTTTGTCGTGTCGACGACCGCGCGTTGAATCAGACCAACGTCGAGCCCCGTTCCTCCATAGGTTGCTACGCCACCAACCATGTACTTGTAAGACTTGAGTACCACCTTTACGGTCACTACCTCACATTCTGATTCATTTGTAAGTTTAGTAGGGTCGGTTGTCGGCCCCGTAGCCAACGATACATCGCCATTTGGATTGTTGGGATCGACCAGCGGAGCCTGAACGGCGTCCTTTGCAGGCGTAAAGTCGTCGATTACTTTACCGGCCGCATCCGTTCTCTTTTCGAGTTTCACTTGGATCACAAACACATGGTCAAAATCCCAAACCGAACCATCCTCCGCCTTATACGCCAGTTTTCCAAGATAGGGAACGTTGGGTTTCCAGTCAACGGTCATTGCGTCGGGATTTACCTGTCCGTTTGGGGGTGTGACTTTAGCCACGGTGTTCGGGTCATTGAAGCCCTTCACCGTCGGGTCCAGCCATTTTCCGCTTCCCCCTTCGGCTGTGTACGTGTGTTGAGTATGGTCCGCAACAGCATGCGCGCCGGACATCTTAAACTCATTCACTTTAATGGTGTCCGACGTGATCGCCTGACCGTTTCTGGTCCATTCGATTTTTAAATCGTCGCTGTGGAGGCCATTTCCCCCACAATAGCGGCCCTCAATGAACAACGTAAGTTTGTCCTTTGCGTCAATCTCTACCGCATGTGGGTTGAGCGGATCAAACACTCCTAATCTACCCTCGCGTTCCTTGGTGCGATAAAGCTCGATATAACTTGTGTATGAAATAACGAATTTGTCGCCCACTTCAACCTTTGCGCCATTTAAGTCAATCGTAATCGGGCGTAGGTCATTTTCGTTCTCAACTTTTCCAGGGTCGCCCGCATCTGGATTGTTTAAGCCTCCCCATGCGGTGTCGGGCAAACCGTTGTTGTTGTCATCGTCATTGTTAAACGGAACATAAATACCCTTGGTCTGCAGGTCATTGTGTTTCATGTAGTCATTCGTCGCTTGATTATGTTCGATCTTGCGGACCTTGATTTCCAGCGTGGAAACTGGGGCGGTTGTGACGACCTTTGCGGATGGGCTCTTCGGCCTGCCTCCTGAACCGGGCGCGATTAGGAGCCGCGCGGAAATAACTTACCGGATTGGTCTTGATTCGTAATCGGCCATATTGTCATAGTATCTGGCATGCCGGATGCA
>JAYUFG010000013.1:0-2953 GCA_043738845.1 Planctomycetaceae bacterium | reverse complement strand
TTTCATGTTATTGCGCCGTTCATTTGAGGGCCGCATTGATTTTCAATCGCCACGTTGTTTCGCGAACATTAACCAGGACCGACCCATTATACCCGACGAAGAGCGATTTGTCGGGGGTTAAAATTGGGCCATTTTGCGGCGACGGAAGTGGCCCAAAAAATGCGCGATTCTCCGGTTGACGAGTAAGATGGGCGTTCCGCCGGATGTCGACAATGACCCATGACCCCCGGTATCATCTGCGTAGCGAAACGTCGCTCTTCAATGGATCGGTCACGAGATGAAAGCCGGCAGAACAACCATGTCGCAGACTCCGCTGTTCAAAAACGACTTCAGGTTCTTATACGGCTGCTGGAACAACGCCCGAAAATTCCACACTTTGAATCGAATCGTAATACCGAACGAAATCCGTCTTAGTCGGCTGGATAAGGAATTTCTTGTCCACTGAGTTCATTGAGGGCGTTTTCGGCGGCGCGCTGCTCGGCTTCTTTTTTGTTGCGGCCCCAGGCGGGTGAGTAACGAGTGCGACCGATCTGTGCGGCGATCTTGAAGCACTTGCTGTGGTCTGGACCTTTTTCGTCAACGAGTTGATAGGTCGGCGTCGAACCATGATCGCGCTGGGCCAGTTGTTGCAACAGCGATTTGTAGTTTCCACCACTCTCGCCTGCCACGGTAGATTCGATTTCCGGTGCCATCCAGCGCGCAATAAATTCCCGGACTGGCTCATGCCCTCCATCCAAGTGAATCGCGGCGACCAGTGACTCGAATACATCGGCCAACAACGACGAAGGAACCGAAGCGTTGGTCGCCATCCCCTTGCCAAGAATCAAATACTCTTCGAGTCCGAGCGATGCAGAGATTTTCGCGCAAGTCGTTCGGCTGACGACGACCGATTTGATCTTGGTCATGTCGCCTTCCAGATATTCGGGATACTGGCGAAACAAAATCTCGCAAACCACCGCACCGAGAATCGCATCGCCAAGAAATTCCAAACGCTCATTGGAGCCAAGTCGATGCGACGCACCCGAGGCGTGAGTCAGCGCAGCCCGCAACATTTCGGGATCACGAAAGCGATAGCCAATTCGCTCCTGACAACTTTCCAGAACCTGGGCGATCCCATCCGGAGGCTCAGGAAGGGCTGCGTCCGACATTGCAAAGCCTTACCAATTATAGAGTTGGGGAAAACCTAACCTAAAAAATACCCTATCCCGTCGAAAGACATTTGTCAATCCGATGCGTCTTTACGTGTTGATAAAGTTAAGACAACCGCGAATTGCGCGAGGAGCTTATACAGTCTAACGGGGTTGGGCAATGCCGTGGCGTGTGCCAGTGGAGTGATTTTGAGACTCATGAAGACTTGAGTGATTGGGTGCCCCAAATTTCCGCAATCGCAACGATCACTTCGATCGCCTGGACCATCTCGTCGAGGCAGGCCCATTCTAATGGTGAATGGGGATTGTGCTGGCCGGTTGAAAGGTTGGGAGTAGGCAGGCCGAGTTCCGTAAACCGAGAGCCGTCGGTACCGCCACGAATGATCGTCTTGTGCGCAGTGCGACCTAGTTTTTGATGGGCCAGTTCGGCAAAGGTCACGGCGCGCGGTTCTTTTTCTAGCCCCTCCGCCATGTTGCGATATTGAGCCGTAACATTCACAACAACTGTGGAGCCGGGGAATGCCCGCTCGGTTTCCTGCGCGGCCGTTTGCAACATCGTCGCGTACTCGGCGAGCTTTGGCGTGTCGAAATCGCGGAGTAGAATTCGCAAGGTCGCTTCTGCCACGCCGCCATGAATCACATAAGGATGAATAAAACCCTCGCGGTCGGCCGTGCGCTCTGGGGCGAGGACATCACGCGGCAATCGGCCACAAAAGTCAGCGGCCGCCCGGATCGCGTTCACCATCCGGTCTTTGCCAATCGACGGGTGAATGTTGACGCCGCGAATCGTGACGATGGCCAAATCGGCGGAGAATGTTTCCACATCGAGTTCGTTGGCCGCAGGTCCGTCGAGCGTGTAGCAAGCCGTCGCACCGAGTTCGTTCAGATCGACGTGATCGACACCGTGGCCAATTTCCTCGTCACACGTAAAGCAAAGGCGAACATTGCCGTGCGGAATTTCCGGATGTTCGAGCAGATGCTGGGCCATTTCGACGATCACGGCGATGCCCGCCTTGTCGTCCCCGCCCAGCAGCGTTGTCCCGTCGGTCGTGATGACCGTTTTGCCAATGACCGCTTTCAATTCCGGCTGTTCGGCCACGCGAAGAACTTTGCTCGGATCGCCCGAAAGGACCAGATCGCGACCGTCGTAATTCGGAATGACATGCGGGCGGACGTTCGTTCCCGAAGTTTCGGGCGACGTGTCAAAATGCGAGTTGAAGGCAATAGTCGGAACGGTATGCGAGACATTCGACGGAACGGTCGCCAGCACGATCCCAAACTGGTCTTGCTTGGCGTCGGCCAGACCCATCGCTTGCAGTTCCACGACGAGCAACTTGCCCAATTCGAGTTGGCCGGGCGAACTCGGATAAACGCCAGCATCCTCTCGAGCGGTCGTGTCGATGCGGACATAGCGGAGGAATCGTTCGAGGAGTCGGTTGCGGTTGATGAGCATGGGCGGGGGGAAATGATGAATGATGAGCGATGAATGAGGGACGAGGAACGGTGTCGGTGGTGGTTTGTGAGTGGTGGTTTGAGAATGCACGGAACTCGTGGCTGAACATGTTTTAGCGCAAGCCGCGCCGTTCGTCGAGGACCGAAATGCCGTCCTACGCGGAAAACCGGGGAAATTTAATGACACATGGCGGACCAAGATTCGACTGCGACCGTTGCAGAGCGATTCAAGTATTATTGCACTTTCCGTGGAATCAATGGTCAATGGGTCGAGATGACTCAGCCCCACCCCTCGCGGCAATCGTCACCGCGAATTACAATGGGGGCGGGGTGCTGGGGTGCTTATCTCTGGG
>JAYUFG010000012.1:0-2957 GCA_043738845.1 Planctomycetaceae bacterium | reverse complement strand
CTTCATCCACTTGAGCAAGCCGGGCGGAATCGTGATCGTCACGCCGCGAGCCTTTACGTCGGGCCGCTTTTGCAACCATTCGAGGGCTTCGACCAAGGCGGGAAAACGATTGATCCCCCGACTCTTGGAATACAGGTTCACAAACTCAGCCGCCTCGCGGGCGAACTTGCTGATCCCCTGCAAATTGTACGAGTTGATAATGTTCGGAATGAAGCACTCTTTGTGCTTGACCTCCATCGTGTCAAACGCACAGCCGTCGGAGTCGATGCCGATGAGGAATTTGTGTTGCGGAGTATAGTCGAGCATGGAGGGAAAAGATGAATTATGAAGGATGAAGGAAACAGTCAACAATGAACAGTGAACATTGAACAAGGTTATTTCTGTTCCTTGTTCAATGTTTTTTGTTCAATGTTTTCTCATTTCCCCCGGTCCCCTTCCGGGATGTACTTCGCCAGCTTCGGCGTGGCAAAGAGGGGTTGAAAACGAGTCAGGCGTTGGCGACCGTCGATCAGGGGAAGTGTGACCATGTCTTCGCCCACGAGAGGGCGACAGTATTTCACAAATTCGTCGGTCACGTCGAAGCCGTTGGCCGCGATCCATTGCTTGGGGAAAGTGCGGTCGGCGGCGGCGACTTTTTCCAAAGGAACCTTGTCGTATTTCGCCGAGTAGATCGGTCCCGGCTCGCGGAGGATTGTGGACATGAAGCCACTTTCGCCTCGCGCGGCCAACAATGCCGCCTTTTGACCGCTGCGATAAGCCTCTTCGAGATCGACGGTCGAGGCATACGCCATCGAGTTGCGTTGATCGGTGCCGCAGGTATTGCCGCGAGCCGCACCTTTCGCCGCCAAACCGACCTTGTTGAGATGATTCACAACGACCTGAGCGACCGTCATTTGGCTACTGCTGAACATCGTGTGGCCAAAGGAATCCTTCACGTCGCCGACTCCGCCGACATCGAAGCCTTCGCTGATGACGACGATGCAGCGGCCCGTCTTTTTCAGTTGGTCGTTGACATTGTCGGTCAGTTGATCGAGCGAGCAGGGGCTTTCGGCCAAGTAAATTTGCAGCGGCATTTCGCGATGCGGATCGGCCAAGCGAGCCGCCGCCGGGATAAACCCGATCTTGCGGCCCATCGCCTGCATCACGAGAACCGGATCGGCGGGACAAGAGCCGTTATTTTCCTCGTTCGCGTTTTGGACCATGTGCATCAAATACTTGGCGGTCGAGCCGTAACCGGGCGTGTGATCGACTAGCTTGAACTCGCTATCGCCAACGTCGTTATCAATCGTCTTGGGCACGCCAACCGCAATCAGGTCCAGCCCGCGATCCTTGGCCACGGCGGCGATCTTATGAGCGGTGTCCATCGAGTCGTTGCCGCCGATGTACAGAAAATAGCCGATGTTGTGGGCTTTGAGAACTTCGATCACCCGCTCGAAATCTTCCTTCTGTTTCGGCTTGAGTTTATAACGACACGTTCCAATCGACCCGGCGGCTGGTGTGAACCGTAGGAGCGAAATTTCTTCTGGTGGTTGGTTCGTAAGGTCGAGAAGTTCTTCCTTCAGCACTCCTTCGATACCGTGACGACCGCCATAAACGGTCCCAATTTCGGGTAGGTCGCGAGCCATCTCGATAATGCCGCGGAGGCTATTGTTAATGACAGCACTCGGTCCGCCACTTTGGGCGACGACCATATTTCGGACTTTGGACATGGGTAGCGATAAGGTTAGGGGATGTTTTCTACGGGCATGTAAAAAGCCCCCATTTTATCGACCGTGTCCCCCGTGGGCAAGGTTGCGAAAAAACTTCCGGGCGTCGAACGATTGGCGGTTTTGCGACCGAATTACTCGCTGCGTTTGGTTACTTCGAGCAGGTGCCAGCCGAACTGGGTTCGGACCGGGCCTTGGACCTCTCCAACCGGGGCGGTGAAGACGACTTTGTCGAATTCGGGCACCATCTTGCCGGGGCTGAACTCGCCCAGGTCGCCGCCACTTTTGCCGGAGGGACATTGGGAATGCTTCTTGGCCACATCGGCGAAAGCGGCACCCCCTTCAATTTCGGTTTTCAGTTCTTCACACTTTTCCTTCGTTGGAACGAGGATGTGTCGGGCGGAGGCAAGTTTGGCCATGAAAGGCTCCTTTTCAAGTTAAGGTGGATGGACGAATTTCGTAGTCAGGCATGAGGCCTGACAACCGGTCGATGTCACGTATTTGTCAGGCCACTGGCCTGACCTACGGGATTGTCTGACCTACGGGATTGATTGTGCGGTAAGATGCCGCGTGTTCCGACCCGAAATCATAGAGAATCGGGGCCACTTACGCAAATCGGTGCTCAAAACCGAGCGGCGATAACTCTTTCACGCCGCCACGAGCGTCACGTTGCCAAAGCTGTTTTTCGGCGATGATTTCGCCCACACATGTGAGGGGGGCATTTGCGAGGGGCTGCTCCGTGAGAAGCCGTTTTGCCACTTCCGGCGGCACTGCGAGAATAAGTTCAAAGTCCTCTCCGTCACGCAGTGCATGTTCTAGGGGCGTCGAGCCGTCGGCTAACTGTTGAGCATACTCACACGCCGCTGGTGCAATCGGAATGGCCTCGACATCGACGACCGCCCCGCAGCCACTCTCCTGACAGACGTGCCACAAGTCCTTCGCGAACCCGTCACTCACGTCAATGCCCGCGTGCAGGTCGTAACGCGACTTCAGCAACATGGCTTCGTGAATTCGCGGTGTGAAATCGAATTGATGTTTGAGAAAACTCCCACCGAATTTGCCCGTCACGAGGATTTGATCGCCCGGCTTCGCGCCACTCCGCAACAGGGGGCCATGTTCGGTCAGTTCACCGATGAGCGTGACACTGATGACGAGTGGCCCGTCCCAACTGTTCGTGTCGCCGCCCGCCAGTGCGACGTGAAATTCGTCGGCGAGTGGGAGCATCCCTTCGAGCAACTCTTTCGCAAGTGT
>JAYUFG010000011.1:0-20671 GCA_043738845.1 Planctomycetaceae bacterium | reverse complement strand
ATGCCGGTCAATGGTATCTTAGGACCACAGCTAAACCGGGGGTTTCAATCGACAAAGATCAGTTTTCCTAGATTTCCGCGTCCACGCCGCGTTATTTCTCTGACGTCGCCGAGCGTGGACGCCGCGGCTAAGCGATGGATGAATGTCAGCGTTCCGGTTAAGCTGTTGGGGGGCGACATCGTTAGAACCGAAGCGAGGAGGATTCCATGTCCGAAGACTCCGCCGCCGCACAGCGAAATCGTCAATGGTTCATCGTCGGACGCTGGCAGGAATACGACGGGGAATTGCGAGCCAACCTGTTGCGGATCATCGGCATCGGCGCGTTTTACGGCGTCGAACTGCTCAACCGCTACGGCGTGAATTTGGGCTTCGTCCATCTGGAACCGGTCGTCAATGAAAAATTTCATCAGGTCGTCACGCTCATCGCCGCCGGTTGGGTGATGGTCGCCCTGGCCACGCTCTTCTGTTTGCGGACGCAAATTTTTCCGCCGCTGCTCAAATTTGCGACGACCACCGCCGACATCGTCTTTCTAACCGGGTTGCTCATGATCGCCGACGGACCACGCAGCCCACTCGTGATCGGATATTTTCTGGTGATTGTTCTCGCCGCTTTGCGGCTGCAATTACGGCTGGTCTGGTTCGCTTCGGTCGGGTCGATGCTGGGCTACTTGTGGCTGCTCGGCTTTGTGAAATGGTTCGACCAGCGAGAGGTCAAGATCGAAGCTTTGCCCCGTTATCACCAGATCATTTTCCTACTCGGCTTGGCCCTCACCGGAATTGCCCTCGGTCAACTGATCCGCCGCGTGCGGGCAATGGCCGAACATTTCGCAGTGCGCGTGGAAGCCAGCGAGGCGGCCAAGACGTGAGCAATCCTCCGAAACCATTGCCGTCGAGCGCAAGTCATTGCTCGAAATGCGGTGCGGTCATGAACCTGGGTCGTTCCGATTGTTGGTTGTGCAAAACACCGTATGAAAGCAAAGTGTCGAACGGCCCTTCTTCCGTGGTGCCGCCGACACCTCCGTTCGTCGAATCAACACCTTTTCAATTCTCGCTCAGCACGCTGATGTTGGCGATGACGTTGATTACCGTGCTGACGGGACTCTGCGTTGCTGCGCCCGCAGTGGGAATTCCCTGGGCAATCTTTTCAGTCCCCGCGTGGATTCTGGCAAGTCAAGCACGGCGGTTTAATTCAAAAAATAACAATCGTCAGGCGTTGCCAAATAAGCTATTAGATATTTTTGGCTCTACGGGTGTGGTGATTCTAATTTTCGCGGCATCGGGAGCGGCAGGATTCACGGCGTGCAGTTTCATCGGGAGCTTGTCAGAGATGGATCGGTCGGAGGGAATGTGGTGGGGCATTGCGTTATTTGCTTGCATACCGTTAGGTTTGGTTGTCGTGGTCACGACATTCGTCTGGCTCATGAGAAAGTTTTTTCCTAAGCCAAACCGCCGGACCTAAAATAGAAACACAGTAAGAGTTTAGCGGAATGAAGCGAGACGTTTTGTCAGCCACGTAGTGGCGTAACGTGATTAGCCAGGGGTGTAGCGCAGTGGAACCCCTGGAAACGACTCACATGTCGCCGCTAACGCGGCTGAAAACACCAGATTACTTCAAACCGCTAAACAGATACGAAACACGAACGAACGCGTAGAATGGCGAATCATGGAACTTCGCTATGTATTCCCTCATCCTCTTTTATCTCTGCGACCTCGGCGGCTAAAATTCTTCGGTATCCACAACGACGAAGTTTAGCCGCAGAGGTCGCCGAGGACGCGGAGACGATGTGTTTGTCGGTTGCCTGAGAATACTTCCGGAGAGGAGAACGGCCATGAGCGACGAAACGACCACACCGCCGCCATCCCGATTCTGTGCCAAGTGCTTTGCCGCCTGGAACGGAAATCGTCCGACATGCTGGTTGTGCGGTGCGCCGCAGGAACTCGCCGCGCCGGGCGCGCCGCGACACGCTCGCGTTTTGCTGCCCCCCTTTCCGTTAGAACCTTATGCGTCTCCGCCACCCGTACCGACCGAATCTCACTTTCCGCCGCCACTTCCGCTCCTCGATCCGCAGCCATTTCAATTCTCGCTCAACACACTCATGTTGGCGATGACATTGATTGCCGTGCTGTGCGGTCTCTGTGTTTCGGCACCGGGACTGGGAATTCCGCTGGCGATACTGGCGGTGCCCGCGTGGATAAGGGCAAGTCGAGCGTTAAGGATCGATACCAAAATTGAAAACCGCCAAAATTTCGGCAACAAGATCGAGAAGTTTTTTGTGTCACTGGGAGCCGTGATCCTCGCCGCCCTGGCAGCGGGCGCGGCCGGATTCGCCGCCTGCACCGTGATTTGTTATGCGGGCGTCGGGTTGAATAATAATGGCGGACGTGCTGATGAAGCCGCCTTCCAAATGGGGCTTATGGGCGGTGCGGTGGTCGTACTCGCGATGTTCATTTGGCTCTCGATCAAATTCTGGCCGAAGAAAAAACCACCAGAAATGAAATAGGGCTATGACCAATGGACGATGAATCCTCACCTTATAAAATTGTTTGCCGGATTTGTGGAAAGGTGTTGTCGGCGCACGAGGACAAGGTTTGCGAACTTTGCCGTCGGCGACTCGTGGAAGAAACGGAGAGAGGACGGCGTGAAAGTGTTCCGATACGGCAACGTCCGATGTTCTCGCTGAGCACGATACTTATCGCGCTCACATTGATCGTCGTTTTGAAGGGTCTGTTCACCACGTCACCTTGGTTGGCGGTGGCGACGGCCGCCGTCGTCATTCCGACCTGGATTCGGACGCGAGTGGCGATCCGCATCAAAACACCGCCGAACGAGCGGGCGTCGCTGGAGCGAACATTGGACGAATTCTCTATGTCACTTGTCGGATCGATTTTTGCAGCGGGGTTGGCGGGATGTGTTGGAACCGTTGTTTTTTTCTCTGCCGCTATGCGTGATTGTGATTTCTCAGCCCATAGTCGTCCGATTCCTGCCGATGCTTATGACAACGTACCGAATCCAGAATTGTTCGGTTGGGGATTGATGATTATCATCTTCACCACGTTTACGGCCATTTTCTGGCCCAGAAAACGGAACGCCGAGCGTATCTCGGAAGTCTCGCGCCCCGCTCGACTAAAGACACTTCCGTCGCGTTTTCCGAAGATGGAGGCAAAAGGTTCCGCATTGTGGCCCAGTACACTCATAGTGACCATTTCGCTCCTGACCGTACTGTTTGGTGTTTTCGAAGTTGCACCTGCCGTGGCTATTCCGCTGGCAATTCTTATTCTTCCAACTTGGTTCCGCGCGGCTTGGTCCTTGCAGGTTGAACCGCAACCCACTGAACGCACGCGATTCGAAATGTTCGTCGAGCAATTCTTTACCTCGGCGGTCGTGTTGATGCTATCGGTCGTAGGTGCCACCGCCACCGGTCTGGTGATCTGTGCCGGAATCATACTGGCCGGAAACTATTTGCCATCGACGGAGGGAGTGTTAGTTGCCGGAATGTGGCTGGGATGTATCGTTCAACTTCTCGTATTTGTCTGGTTACTGATAAAATACTGGCCGACACGCCAACCGCCTCAGTCCGAATAGATATTTCTTCGCTGACCGACGATGAAAAGTCTCACGCTAAGGCGCAAAGCTCGCAAAGAGACAAAGAGACAAAGAGACAAAGTCGCAGTAAAAACGAGAACAAAACTTAAACAGGAACTCAGCCGGACAAGTGGTCGTAGCCAAAACGAAAACAATCTCACGCCAAGGCGCAAAGCTCGCAAAGATTAGTTTATTCACACTGTCCTCCATAGTTGTCTTTGGTCTGTCCTACTTTACTTTGCGAGCTTTGCGCCTTTGCGTGAGCCTTTTTTCCAAACCTTTGGCATAAACATTTTCAGCAGAAATTATGAAAGGGACCGACACCTGACACACAATGAAGTCGCGGCGATTGTGGTGGATACCGCTTTGCAAATCCACCGGAAGTTGGGGCCAGGTTTACTCGAATCGGCGTACGCCGCCGTGCTGGCCTACGAGTTGCAGAAAAGGGGTCTCGCCGTCCAAAGGGAAGTGCCCATTCCGGTGCATTGGGAGGAGGATTATTTGAAAGTTGGTTTCCGAGCTGATCTAATCGTCGAGGGACTCGTCGTCATCGAATTGAAATCGGTGGAAGCTGTAGCACCCGTGCATAAAAAGCAATTGCTGACGTACCTCCGGCTTGCGGATAAGCGATTGGGACTGCTTATCAATTTCGGTTCGGAATTATTGAAGGACGGAATTTCCCGCATTGTGAATGGATTACATGAATAAGAAAAATGCTCACGCCAAGGCGCAAAGCACGCCAAGCAGAAAAAAGACGGACGAAAAAAGAAAATCGAACGCCGCAACTAATTCCCAACAATCCTTGGCGAGCTTTGCGCCTTGGCGTGAGCTTTTCCAGGAGGTTGTGACAACGCCTAACAAATGACGCACATTGAAGTCGCCTCCGTAGACGCGGAACGATTGAACGACGGATATTCCCGAAGCGTAAATAATTTGCACAATAAGAAAACAATCTCACGCCAAGGCGCAATGGAAGTATCGCTGATTATAAAGCGGTAGTAGAATTGGTGGGAACCTAAAATGAGTGATTCATCGTTATCGCCGGAAAGCAAATGCCCGCTGTGCGGAGAGGGATTGTTGCCGTCCGATAGGGGCGTTTGTCACAAGTGTGGAACGCGCGTTAAAGAGGCGAATCTGCCGAAATTAACAGAACCATTTTTCCCCCTCTTGCCGCCACTAACTCCCGTCGAACGGCGACCATTTCAATTCTCGCTCAGCACGCTCATGTTGGCGATGACATTGATCGCGTTGTTGACGGGCTTGTGTGTTTCATTTCCAGGAGTGGGTGTCCCGCTGACGGTCCTCGCGATACCCGCCTGGGTTCGCACCAGCCTCGCGTTACAGATTGAACCGCCGATCAATGGCAGTGCGCCCTCGTTTGGGAATAGACTCGATAAGTTCATTGTTTCCATCGCGGCGATGGTCTTTGTGGCAATCGCGGTCGTAATCGGTTTTTTTGGCACATGCAGCGTTTCCGGATTGGTTGGCGCAGTCCTTTTTAGCGCGACGAATGGCAGTGAAGTCGGATTCTACTATTTTGTATTGGTTGGTGGCTGCTTGGGTGCTATTGTGGCGGGTGCTTTGATGTTGCGGATCACTTGGCCCAAGCGTTGACGTCCAAACGCTCGGCGGGATTTTCGTTGATGACCGAAATGTCACTATCGCCGGAGAAAAAATGCCCGCTGTGCGGAGAGGGATTGTTGCCATCTGATAGGTGCGTTTGTCGCAAGTGTGAAAAACCGGAAGGAGTCGCGTTGCCTGCGACCATGCCGCCGGTGCCGCCGCGGTGGCCACCGTATCCACCCTTGCCGCAGGTGCCGTCGGTCGAGTCGGAACCGTTTCAGTATTCGCTCAGCACGCTCATGCTGGCGATGACGTTGATCGCGTTGTTGACGGGCTTGTGCGTTTCGTTTCCAGGGTTGGGTGTCCCACTGGCGGTCCTCGCGATACCCGCCTGGGTTCGGACGAGCCGCGCGTTGCAGGTTGAACCGCCTGATTTCGGATCGAGGACTTCGCTTGGAAATAAACTCGACAAGTTTTTTGTTTCGATGGCGGCGATGACCTTTGTTGTAATCGCGATGGGGATCGGATTCTTTGTGACGTGCGGCGGCGTGGGATTGGTTAGTGCCGTGGTGCTTGGCGATTCCTACATGCGTGGGATCGCCATCGTTTTGGCGATGCTGGGTGGTTTTGCCGGTGGAAGTTTAGCGGGACTATGGGTGTTGCGGTTGACTTGGCCCAAACGCAAACGACCGCCGACGGCTCGGCAGGACTTTCGACTATGACCGTGATACCACTAACGCCGGACAACCAATGCCCTCACTGCGGGGCGTTGTTTTGGCCGCCTGACGCGAATTTTTGTCGCTTGTGCGGGGCGCGGGTCACGGCGGTCAAAACGCCGTTTTCAAGCAGCGCTCAGCCGCCACCGCCGATTCCGAAACTGCCGCCGCCGATTCCGGTCGCACAGCGATTCACGTATTCGCTCAGCACGTTGATGTTGGCGATGACGTTGATCGCCGTGCTGACCGAGGTGTGCGTGTTGATTCCGTGGCTCGGGATTCCACTCGTATTCATTTCCGTTTCGGCCTGGACGCGAACCGCGATTTTGCTGAAAGCGAATCGGACCAATTGGCACGAGGCGGCTTGGCCCGACCGAATGGCGACGGTCATGTTGTCATTTTGTGAAGCGACGATGCTCTTCGCGGGGGCCGTCGGGTCGGGTTGTATCGCAATGTTTATTGCCTGCACGATGTCGGGCGGACAGATCGTCAGGCTGGGAAATGGTTATTTGTTGGTTGGGGTTGGGATCGCCTTTGCCATCGGGATTTTTGCCTATTGGACCGTCACTTATTTGTCGAGCAGCAATCCGGATAAACGAAAACAATTTTGAGAAGGGCAAAGCAACAAGTGGGTACTTTCGGTAGCGCGATCCCAAACTACGGAGCGAGCAGCAAGCGGCCGGGAACTTCTAAATAGCCGATCACCTCGTTCAAAAACCGGGCCGCCGTCGCACCATCGACCAAGCGATGGTCATACGACAGACTCAGCGGTAACATCAGCCGCGCGGCGATCTTGTCGTCTTGATCCTCCAGCACAACGGGCAGTTTGCGTGCCCGACCGACGAGCAAGATCGCGACCTCTGGCGAATTGATGATCGGCGTTGAGTAGGTTCCGCCGACCGTCCCCAAATTGCTGATCGTGAACGAACCGCCGCGAAGATCGTCCATCGTGAATTGGCTCGCCTTGGCTTTTTCAGCCAGCTTGGTGATCTCTTGCGCGATTTGCGGGATCGAAAGTTTGTCCACATTTCGCATCACGGGCACGATCAAACCCCGCGGTGCATCGACCGCCACGCCGAGGTTGATGTATTCCTTGTAAACGATTTCGCCACCGTCGAGATCAATCGAGGCGTTGATCGTCGGGTGAGCCTTCAGCGAATGAGCAATTGCCTTCATCACAAAGGCCAGCATCGTGAGTTTGACGCCAGTATCCACATATTGAGCGGCTGTGAGCTTCCGCATTTTTTCGAGTTCCGTGACGTCGGCATCGTCGAAGTTCGTGACGTGCGGAATCGTCGAAGCCGAGTTCGCCATGTTGACCGCAATCGTCCGGCGAATTTTCGTCAGCGGCTCACGACGGACATTGCCCCAGCCGTCGCCCGTTGCGGAAACCGTGCGGCCCGAGTTTTGAGCCGCCCCGCTCGCAGCCAACGACGTGGCCTGACGAACGGCGGCGACGACATCGTCTTTGGTGATGCGGCCCCCTTCGCCCGTGCCGGTGACACGACCAAGATCGACGCCCAACTCACGCGCCAAGCGGCGAACGGACGGTCCGGCGGGATGAGTCAAATGATCGTGCGAGGTGGAAGTGGAGTGACCGTTGCCGGAAACTGGCACAGCGGTAGCGGGTTCAGCAACTTTTGCGACCGCGACTGTTTGCTTAACCGCCGTCGGAGCGGCTGGTTGCGGCTTGGGTGCCGCAGTTACCTGCTTAGCCGCCGCCCCAGCGGCGGGATTTACTACTGGCTTCGTCACTGCGGGTGCGGCCGGTTTGACAGTTTGTGCAACGGCTGCCGTCGCCCCCGCTTCAATCGTCAACACAGTCGCACCAACTTTGACCGTGTCACCCGCACCGACGTGAATTTTCGTCACGCGGCCAGCGACCGAGCAAGGGAGCGATATAACCGCTTTGCCGGTTTCGATCTCAAAGACTTCTTGATTCGCGCGGACCGTGTCGCCTACTTTGACCAGGACGCTCACGATGTCGCCCGACGCGATGTTTTCACCCAACTCGGGCAGTTTGAATTCCGTCGCCATTGGTACTCCGTCGATAAAAATCCGCGACGAATGTTCGCGGATGTGATTCAATTGAATTGTTGATGTGGATTGTTTGCCCTCGGCGATTAAGCCATGCCGGTCTTGGCAACAGCCTTCACCCCGGCCCTCTCCTGGAGGGAGAGGGAGAAATTTTGTTTACGCCGTGAGCGGATCAATCTTTTCGGGATCAATGCCCAGGTCTTTAATCGCCTGTGCGACATCCTCCATTTTGAGCGATCCTTCTTCGGCCAAACGATACAACGAGCCGACGACGATACTCTCGGCGTCAACTTCAAAGTGGCGGCGCAGTTGCGGTCGATTTTCGCTACGGCCGAAACCGTCGGTTCCCAGGACGAACAGCCCACCCGGAATCCACGAATCAACGAGCAGAGGAAGGCCACGCACGTTGTCCGATGCGGCGACATAAACGCCCCCTTCGCCCGCAATCGTTTCTTCCAAGTAACTCTTCTTGGGTTTTTCGGTCGGATGAAGCATGTTCCAGCGGCGACAAGCCTGCGCGTCCAGCCACAATTCTTTGTAACTCGTGACGCTCCACACGGTGCTGGGAATATCGTACTTTTCCGCCAAGATTTTTTGCGCCCGCAAGACCTCTCGCAGGATGGCTCCGCTGCCGAAAAGTTGCAAGCGTTTTTTCTTGTCGCCCTTATCGACGGTCGAAAGTTTATACATCCCGCGAATGATGCCTTCTTCACAACCGGCGGGCATCGCTGGCATTTCGTAATTTTCGTTGCAAACCGTGACATAGTAGATCGCGTCCTCACACAACTCATACATTTTGTGAATGCCGTCGAGGATAATGACGGTCGATTCATACACATAGGCCGGGTCGTAGGCCCGAACATTCGGAAAGGCAATCGCATTCAAATGGCTATGCCCGTCCTGATGCTGCAAGCCTTCACCTGCGAGGGTTGTGCGTCCCGACGTTCCGCCGAGCAAGAAGCCTTTCGCGCGACAGTCGAGTGCGGCCCAGATCAAATCGCCAATCCGTTGAAAGCCGAACATCGAATAGTAAATAAACATCGGGATCATCGGGACGCCGTGTGTGCAATACGACGTTCCGGCGGCGATGAACGAAGCCATCGACCCAGCTTCGTTGATTCCCTCTTCGAGAATCTGGCCATCCTTTGCCTCTCGATAATATATTGCCGAGCCAGAATCGACCGGCTCGTACAGTTGGCCGGAGTGGGCGTAAATTCCGACCTGCTGGAACAATGATTCCATACCAAACGTTCGCGACTCGTCGGGGACGATCGGGACAATATGCTTGCCGATCTTTTGGTCCCTGAGCATCGTACTCATAAGTTGCACGACGCCGCTGGTCGTACTCATTTCGCGGCCCGCATATCTTTGGATGAAATTCATGTATTCCGCGAGCTTCGGCGTCTTCAGCGGGAGCGGCACCATCGGCCGACCCGGCACGGGTCCGCCGAGCGATTCGCGACGCTCGCGGAGATACTTCATCTCGGGCGAGTCGTCCGACGGGCGATAGAACGGTGCTTTGGCGACTTCCTCATCGGAAATCGGAATTCCAAAACGTGTGCGGAACTTGCGAAGTTCGTCGTCGTTGAGCTTCTTTTGATTGTGGGTGACATTGCGACCTTCGCCCGATTCGCCGAGGCCGTAACCTTTGATCGTTTTGGCGAGGATAACCGTCGGACGACCTTTCGTTTCGACGGCCGCTTTGTAAGCGGCATAGACTTTTTCTGGATCGTGACCACCGCGACGCAGTCGTTGCAAGCGGTCGTCGGAAAGGTGACTGGCCATCTCCGCCAGTTCCGGATACTTACCAAAGAACCGCTCACGAATGTACGAGCCGGGCATGACCGTGTACTTTTGATACTCGCCGTCCACAACTTCGCCCATCCGCTTGACCAGCGCGCCCGTCTTATCCTTAGCGAGCAAGGCGTCCCAATCGTCGCCCCAAACGACCTTGATCACATTCCAACCCGCACCGCGAAACGCACCTTCTAACTCTTGAATGATCTTGCCATTTCCACGGACGGGACCGTCGAGCCGCTGCAAGTTGCAGTTAATGACAAACGTCAAATTGTCAAGGTTCTCACGAGATGCGAGCGTGATCGCGCCGAGCGTTTCTGGCTCGTCGCATTCGCCGTCGCCGAGAAACGCCCACACTCGCGAATTGCTCGTGTCTTTGAAACCGCGATCTTGCAGATACTTGTTAAAGCGGGCCTGATAAATCGCCATGATCGGGCCAAGGCCCATCGAGACTGTCGGATATTCCCAAAACGTCGGCATCAACCAGGGATGCGGATACGACGACAAACCGCCGCCCGGTGCCAACTCTCGACGAAAATTCTGCAATTGCTTTTCGCTCAGCCGACCTTCCAAAAACGCGCGGGCGTAAATGCCGGGAGCGGCGTGGCCTTGAAAATAAATCTGGTCACCCGTGAAGTCGTCGCCTTTGCCTTTGAAGAAATGATTAAAGGCGACTTCGTACAGAGTGGCGGCCGAGGCAAACGTTGAGATATGTCCACCGACCGTGCTGTCCTCGCGATTTGCGCGGACGACCATTGCCATTGCATTCCAGCGAATGATGCTCTTGATGCGGCGTTCGATTTCGCGGTCGCCAGGATAAGGCGGCTGCTTGTCGGGCGGAATCGAATTGATGTAGGGCGTGGTAGCGGAGAAGGGAATCTCGACGCCCGCGCGATACGCTTTTTCTTCAAGCTGCTTGAGCAAAAACGCGGCGCGCTCCGGCCCTTTGCTCTCGATGACATATTTAAGCGATTCGAGCCATTCCTCGGTTTCCTCCGGATCGGCGTCGAGGGGCAAGGCAGGGATTTCGCCCGCGACAGGTGTCTCTACGTCGGAATCTTCGGCTGCGACGGGAGTACCGACGAGTGTGTCGTCGGCGTGAATGCCGTTGTCGGTTTCTTCAGCGGCAGGTGGAAGTGAAGTTATGTGGGCCATGGGCCGAAATGCCTCGCGACGAGTGTGTCCCGCAATTGGGGGCGAATCCAACAAAACGCCCCGTCGGCGCGAACCAACGATATTGGTTCGGCGACCTTGTTTTCCGCCTGCGGGAAGATGCGAAAACCGTGGGATATTCCACCCGAATTATCGTGTAGTTGGGCGGAATCGTAAAGGGGGATTCGATCAGAGAATTTCAAGCCCGGAAGATGCGGTATCATAAAGAGTGATACTCGCGAGCGGAGTTTTGGATGGTCAATCGACGGTTAGTTGGCCAAGAAGATCGCTTTTTTGGTCAAGAAACGTTGGGGAAGCGATCATCGCTTAACCCGGTCGTCCACGACCGAAAGTATCGCCGAAAACGCCCCGTGGACGGGGCTGGCTAAGCGGTGGGGACTAATCGGTGGACATGCTAAGAACGGCGTTGTTGATTTTTCAAAACGAACGAAAAACACCCTTAATCCCACCACCATTGGCCCTTGGCGACATTGTCGAGCTTGATCTTATCGTGGGCTTGGCCGACTTTGTCGTCGTTGTTTTCGACTAGATTGCTCGACTTGAGGGCTTGATCGGGTTCGATATGCACACCGCCCCCGACCGGAGTCATCAGGTGATTGCCCTTCCAAACACTGTTGACGGCCGTTTCGACTTTCTTCGGCGTGGAAAGGGTTTCGACCGGAAGGACTTTTTCATCGCGGAACGTACTCATGTCCCAGCCCGCCTTGGCGGCGTAGCCTTGTTGCTTAATGTGGGCCGCAGCGACCGCGAGGTCGATGCAGTTGCGAAGTTGGGCATAGACGGGCGAAACCGCCGCCAGCTTGCCATATTGCGACGTAAAGCTGTCGACGAAGGCTTTGCTCGCGGCATCGATATTGGTCGCATTGCTGCGAACACCATCGGCCGAAACCTGTTCCAACGCAGCGACCAGTTTCACACCGTCGCCAACAAGTTCCATCGCCGTTTGGTCGTTGCTGACCTTCACACACTTATAGTCAGGCACGAAGTACCAACGTTGCAGGGCGTTTTTGCTAACACTGCTCGGCGTGGCCTTTTCAATATAGGTCGTCATTTTCACGGGCGGAGTTTCGAGGCCTATGCCCATTAGCTTCATGCGATAGTCGGCTTCGACCATGACCTGGGCAAAGTGGGTCGTGGTGGGAACACCGTTGACGGTTACGTCCTGCAAGCCCAGGCTCTTGTGCAACCCAGCAACGATCATTTGGGTGTCGTTCGGAGTGGCGCGGGCACCAATGCCTTGCAAGAAAGTTTGCATGTTGGCAAGACCTTCCTTCGTCGGGTCAATCGAGCAGCCGATCACGCCGACATTTTTTCCGCCCGGAGCATACGCCCGCAAAGCGACGATTAAATCTTCGAGTTCGACGATGGGCCGACCACTTTCGATTCCCCGCTTGCGACCGGAAAGGTCTTCGACCCAACCTTCAGCCGGGCCAGCAAGGACGATGTCTTTCGTGTCGGGATAATAGAAGACGTATTTGACGCGCGTCAGGCCCGCCAAGAATCGCATTTCGTCGGTCGGCTTTTGCAGATTGTCGATTCGCTCGCGAATGGCCGCTTCGAGCCGGTTGAGCGAGACCTTGCGAAGTGTGCTGGTTTTTGCGACCTGCGCGTTGAGGTTGGCTTTCGCGGCGGCGACCTGTTGTTTCGCGAGGGCACCATTGGGATCGGCGTAAAACTTCGTGCGCAGAACGCCGTCCGCATCGACGACGACGCCCGCCGCACCAATGGCACCGGCACCCTGGGCCGTGGACGTCCAAGCCCCCTGCAAAATAATTAGCGAGAGTACGGATAAAATTCCGCAGCGGCCGAAAAGACGAGACATCGCCCAAACCTCCTCAAAATGGAACCGCCGCCCCGCTTCGTCGGGGAATCCCAACGAATCGCGTGCGGCCAGCGAATGGATGACTAGAACACGTTATTCTACTGTTTGAGCGGACAAAGCCAAAATCAGCGAGGACCGCTGAAACGCTAACTCGACCGCATTGGCTCTATCATAATTGCCGAAAATAGGCAAAGCAAGCAAAATAGGCAGAGGGATGTGTGGATAGATGGGTTTTCCAGGGCGTTTTCGGACGATTTTTCTCGCTCCGATAACATGCCAGACGCTATTTCGGGTGGGATGGAGGCTTTTCCGGTGGAAAGCTTCTTCCGTCGTGGACGTTCGTTGGGTTCGAGAATGCTCTACTTGATTTTGGCGGAAGGGCGTTAGGATTGGGCGCAGGGTGACGTAAATCGGAAGGGAAAAATGCCGACGAAGAAAAATACCAACGAAGAACAAATGCCGGGCGAGGACGCTCCGGCTAAGCCATCCATTGAAAGAGTAAAAACGGCGACCGGCAAACTGCCGCGCTGGCCGGTCATTGATCGGCTGCGCGGATTGGTCATGGCACTGATGGTGCTGGATCATTCGCTGTTCTACTTCACCGATCCGGCGATCGCGCCGTGTGATTTGGTCAGCAATCCGTTCGCGTCTTTGTTTTGGATGGAATGGGTAACCCACTTTTGCGCACCAACCTTTTTCCTGTTGGCGGGTGTGTCGGCCTATTTGCAAACGTCACGCGGGATGAGCAAGCAAGACTTATCGAAGTATCTCCTCTCGCGGGGACTGATTTTGATCGTCCTCGATTTTACCGTTGTGCAATGGTGTTTGTTTTTTTGCGTGGACTTCAGCGTTTTCTCACCGCTTGTGTTATGGATGCTCGGCGCGTCGATGATCGTACTGGCGGGACTCATTTGGCTGCCGACGGCTGGGATCGGTGTGTTCGGCGTTACGATGATTCTATTTCACAACTTACTATATCTCGTGAAACCGGACGATCTGGGAATTCCCAATTGGTTGTGGACGCTGCTACATCAAGAGAATGGTGGATTTCTCTCTCCGCCCAGCGGTCGCCCAGTCGTATTCGTCAATTTTAAGTTGATTCCGTGGGTTGGGGTCATGGCTACCGGATACGCTCTCGGAGCATTACTAATGTGCGAAAGTAAAACACGTCGCAAGATATTGTGGCGGTTGGGTGGTGTGATGACACTCAGCTTTCTCGTGTTACGGTACTTCAACCTGTATGGCGACCCACAACCGTGGCCTTATCCGGCCGAAGTGATTGGCGACAATCGACTTTGGAACGTGATGTCGTTTTTGAACACGGAGAAGTATCCAGCCTCACTCCAATTTCTACTGATGACGCTTGGTCCCGTTTTTCTATTGTGGGGCTGCTTGGATTGGGAACCGGCGGAGGAGGGAAAGCCAAAAGTTGGCGACCGGCTTCTGCGGCCATTTCAGCAGTTCGGCCGCGTTCCCCTGTTTTTCTATATTGGGCAGTGGTTTATGCTCCATTTTCTCGCGGTGATTTTGGCTTGGTGCGAGGGTCGTCCGACCGATTGGTTGTTCGCAACGTTTGATCTGAAGATTGCAGAGGTTGATATTGATCATCCGAAAACTATTCGCGTTCTCAATTGGGATCCGAACGCAGACATCGGTTGGAATGGTGCGATTTACGCGACGGTCATCGCCGTGCTGCTCTTGTATCCGGCGTGTGTCTGGTATGGCCGACTGAAACAGCGATATCCGAAATCATGGTTGCGATTGTTTTAGTGTTGAGCAACTTTCTGTATTTCTGGCCCATCCCCAAGCAGGGTCGAGATTGTTATAATCGGCCGTTTCCTCGGGCCGGTTCACCGGATCGAAAACGACTCATTTTTATTTACTGGCGTCAAGTTGGTTATCCGTGGCTGCATTCAAAAAATCCTCGAAACTCCCGGCCCATTGGGACACTGTCGCTATTATCGGCGTGGGCCTGATCGGTGGCTCGATCGGCATGGCATTGAAAGAACGGGGACTTGCCCGGCGGGTTATCGGCGTCGGACGTCGGAAGGAAAGCCTCGACAAGGCAAAAGCTGCCAGAGCGATTGACGAAGCGACGTTGGACATCTCATCGGGCGTGAAGGACGCCGAGCTAATCATCGTCTGCACGCCGGTTGGGCGGATTATCGACGACGTGAAACAGGCCGCAGCCCACTGTCCAGCCAACGCCCTCATCACCGACGGCGGCAGCACCAAGGGCGAGATCGTCAAAGCACTTGATGGAAAATTGCCCGGCAAATTGGGAACCGCCCGCTTCGTCGGAAGTCATCCTCTGGCGGGCAGCGAAAAAAACGGTCCCCAAAACGCCAAGGCCAATTTGTACGAAGGTCGGATTGTCCTGGTCACGCCGGGCAAGAAGACTACGAGTGAAGATGCCGACGCCGTGAGCGATTTTTGGTCGGCCCTGGGAGCGAGCGTGCGGCAAATGTCCCCGGTGGAACATGACAAAATTTTGGCCGCGACCAGTCATACGCCGCACATGGTCGCGTCGGCCTTGGCGGCCGCGATGACGGACGAAGAACGCCCTTTGTGCGGGACAGGTTGGCGAGATTCAACCCGCATTGCCGCCGGAGATGTTGAGGTGTGGACCCAGATTTTCTTGGCAAACCGCACGAACACCTTGAAGTCGCTGGCCCGGTTTGAGAAAACACTGGCGGCCCTAAAAACGGCCCTCGAACGGGACGATCAAACACGCTTGATTAAATTGCTCACAGAAGCAAAACGGAGTCGCGATGCTTTGGGAAGTTGACATTTATCCTCGGCCGGGACAACCCGACCGGGCTGCACAAGGAATCCTCCAACAGGCGACCGATCTCGGCTGGAAGAGCCGTATGTCCTTGCGGACCGGCCACGGTTATTTGGTGCAGGGCAATCTCAATCGCGAGCGGGTTGAACGGCTGGCGAAGGAACTCCTGTCCGATGTCGTCGTGGAACAAACGGTGATCGCCCCGGTCGGAGATGCCCAACTTGTGAACGCCAGTTTGTTGCCAAAAGCCTCCGCCGATAAAACCGGTAAAGCATTAGCCAATGGTACAGCACCCCGCGTGGTGTACGTTCTCTCCAAGCCGGGCGTCATGGACCCCGTCGCGCAAAGTGCCCTGACCGCCATTGCCGACATGGGCGACACGGCCGAAGCCGTGCGGACGTTTCGTAAGTATTGGGTCGAAGGGCTTAATGACGAAGAACTGAAACGATTGTGTCAAAAGATTTTGGCGAACGATGCCATCGAGCAAGTGATCGTCGGGCCACTCCCATTTGACCGGCTTGAACTCGGTGGCGACTATCGTTTTCACCTCGTGACAATTCCGTTGCGAAGTCTCGACGACACAGGCTTGGCCCACCTGAGCAAACATGGCCAGCTTTATTTGTCGCTCGTCGAAATGCAGACGATCCAAACGCACTTTCGCGAATTGGGCCGCGACCCGACCGACGTAGAACTTGAAACGGTCGCGCAAACCTGGAGCGAACATTGCAGTCACAAAACGCTCGCCGGGCGAATTGCCTATCATGGTCCGCTCGATGCGGCGGGCAAAATCGGTGAACGGCGTTTTGAGAACATGCTCAAGGAAACGATCTTTGCCGCCACGCAAGAGTTGCGAAAAAGTTGGGGCGACAAAGACTGGTGCGTGAGCGTCTTCAAAGATAACGCCGGGATCATTCGCTTCGACGACGAAAACAATGTGGTGTTCAAGGTCGAAACGCATAATCATCCGTCCGCGTTGGAACCTTATGGCGGTGCGAACACCGGCTTGGGTGGCGTCATCCGTGACCCGCTCGGGACCGGTCTCGGTGCGAAACCGGTTTGCAACACGGACGTCTTTTGCTTCGCTCCGCCTGAAACGTCGGCCGATTCGCTCCCGGCGGGCGTGCTACACCCCCGGCGTGTGATGCAAGGGGTTGTGAGCGGCGTTCGCGACTATGGAAATCGGATGGGAATTCCAACCGTTAATGGTGCGGTTTACTTTGATCCGCGATACCTGGGCAATCCGCTGGTCTATTGTGGCAACGTCGGCATCATCCCCCGCAATAAATCGAGCAAGCAACCTCTGCCGGGCGACCACATCGTTGCGGTCGGCGGTCGGACGGGTCGCGACGGAATTCACGGCGCGACATTTAGCTCGGCCGAATTAACCAGCGAAAGTGAAACACTCAGCGGCGGTGCGGTGCAAATCGGCAACGCCATCACCGAAAAAATGGTGATGGATGTGATTCTGCAAGCCCGAGATCGAGGGTTGTATAACGCGATCACCGATTGCGGAGCAGGCGGATTTTCTTCCGCCGTCGGCGAGATGGGCGAAGAGATCGGTGCGGTCGTGTGGCTCGACCGTTGTCCACTCAAGTACGCCGGTCTGTCGTATACTGAGATTTGGATTTCGGAAGCTCAAGAGCGAATGATCCTCTCCGTGTCCAACGAGCAATGGGACGAGTTTCATACCTTATGCGAGTCCGAAGGGGTCGAGGCCACAATCATCGGCCGTTTCGATCCGACGAAACGCTTGCAACTTTTTTACAACGAGCAAAACGTCGGTGACGTGGCAATGCACTTTCTGCATGAAGGCCGCCCGCCCATCGTTCGCGAGGCAACGTACACGCCAGCAGCCGTATCGCAAACAACACCGTCGCAATCGCAACCGTCGGCGGTTAAAAACAACCCAGCACAACCCTGCGACTACAACGACGCCCTGCTCAAAATCCTCGGCTCCCTCAACGTCGCCAGCAAAGAATGGATCATTCGCCAGTACGATCACGAAGTCCAAGGGGGCAGCGTGATTAAGCCCCTCGTCGGCGTCACGAACGACGGGCCAGGTGACGCTGCGGTCGTGCGACCGGTTCTCTCGTCGCGGCGGGGACTGGTGATTTCCTGCGGAATGAATCCGCGCTATGGGGATTTCGACACCTATCACATGGCGGCCAGTGCCATCGACGAAGCGATGCGAAATTGCGTTGCCGTCGGGGCCGACCCGTCGCAAATTGCGATCCTCGATAACTTCTGTTGGGGAGATACGTCGCGGCCGGAAACCTTGGGTTCGCTCGTGCGGGCTTCGCTTGCCTGTTACGATCTGGCGATTGCGTTGGGAACGCCCTTCATCAGTGGCAAGGACAGCTTGAACAACGAGTTCAAATTCCAAAACGCCGACGGACAGCAAACGAATATCGCGATCCCGCCGTCGCTCCTGATTAGTGCGTTGGGTCAAGTCGATGATGTCAAACATTGCGTCACGATGGACCTCAAACGGGCAGGCAATATTCTCTATCAAGTCGGCGTTACGAAAGACGAATTGGCCGGTTCACACTTTGCGTTCACCCAATCCCTCGACAATTCCTTTGACCACGGAAATGTTCCGCGAGTTGACCCGCTCGTTGCGAAACAGACGTTCGCCGCCTTGCACGCCGCGATTCATGGCGGGCACGTGCGTGCCTGTCATGATTTGAGCGAAGGAGGTTTGGCGGTCGCCGCAGCCGAGATGTGTTTCGCAGGCGGGCTGGGGGCAAAAATCTATCTCGAACGGATTCCGCACGACAAGTCGGTCGATTGCGAACCATGTGGCTGTGCCGACACGATCCTGCTCTTCAGCGAGTCGAACACCCGGTTTCTGGTCGAAGTCGCCGCAGGCGAGGTGGGACATTTCGAAACACTGCTGCGGGACATCCCACATGCGTCCATTGGCGAAGTCACGAGCGACGGTCGTTTGCAAATCATCGGGCCAAAACCGTCCACCCCCGTGGACCTAAAACACGCCAACCCACTGCAAGACGTTCATGTCGTTGACCTAGATATCGCCACGCTCAAAGAGGCCTGGCAAAAACCGCTCCGCTGGTAAACTTTTCTTCGTTCATCATTCATCATTTATCATTTCCCCCCATGCTTCCACGTGTTCTTGTTCTCCGTTCGCCCGGCACTAATTGCGACGTCGAGACGGCGTTCGCCTTCGAGCGGGCGGGCGCGACGACCGAGCGAGTTCATATCAACCGACTGCTCGAAAATCCCGCTCGCTTTCGCGAGTTTCAGATCCTCGTCGTCCCCGGCGGCTTCAGCTATGGCGACGATCTTGCGGCGGGACGCATATTGGGCAACCAAATTCGCCACCACCTCGCCGAACAGTTGGCCGAATTTAAAGCCGCTGGAAAACTGATTCTCGGAATTTGCAACGGCTTTCAGGTCTTGATCAAATCGCCCGGCATCTTGCTCGACGACGATGCTCAGGTCGGCTCGCCCGCAACGCTCACTTGGAATGAGTCGGGTCGGTTTGAAGACCGCTGGGTCAACTTGCGAGTTACTGGCGACAAGTGCGCCTTTACACGCGGACTTGAATCGCTGTACCTTCCCGTCGCTCATGCCGAAGGAAAGTTCGTCCCCGGCTCGAACAACGTGTTGCAAAAGCTGGATGCGAACGGACAACTTAACCTGCGGTATCAAACGACCACCGGTGAAACGCAAAGCGTCCCGTATCCAGAAAACCCCAACGGGGCCACGCTGCACGTGGCGGGCGTCTGCGATTCGACCGGTCGCGTCTTCGGCCTCATGCCGCATCCCGAACGCCACATCGACCCGACACAACATCCCCGCTGGACCCGCGGTCCCATTCCCGCCGAAGGCGACGGCCTCGCGATCTTCCGCAACGCCGTTCAGTATTTTGCATAGGTCGCACACCAAGTTGACGACATCCTCCGTCCATTCATTCGTGCTTCGACATTCGTCATTCTTTTCTATTTCTCTCTTGCCCTGCCGTTCCGTTGCCCTCTATCATATTCCGCATGGGAACTGCCAACGACAAACCGAGCGACTCTGGTTTTCCGGACCTGCATCGGGCGGAAGCGGGCCAAGGGCTGTCGCTCGATCAATTGAACGCCGCCTTCGCCGAAATGCTGGATGCGGGCGACGACCCCTACGAGCCGGGTGCCGAGGACGACGACGGTGCTTCAACATCCGCCGATCCGCTCGCCGCCGAAGTCGCCACCCTGACGGCCGAAAATGAACAGCCCGACGACGACCCCTGTGAGATCAATCCCAAGAGTATTCTCGAAGCAATGTTGTTCGTCGGTGGTCGGTCGGGAGAACCTTTGTCGAGCGAGCGCGTGGCGGGCTTCATGCGGGGCGTTCGCACTGTCGAGATCGACGATCTCGTTCGCGAACTGAACGACTTCTACACGGCGGCCAACTGTCCCTACACGATTCGCAGTGAAGGGGCTGGCTATCGTCTTGTCCTGAGGGAAGAGCATTCGCCGGTCCGCCGCCAATTCTTGGGCAAGGTTCGTCAGACGCAACTTTCTCTTGCTGCGATCGAGGTTCTCGCCATCGTGGCCTACAACGAACCGATCACGGCCGATAAAATCGGTGCGCTCCGGGCTTCTCCACCGGGCCACCTGCTCACAAATCTCGTTGGCAAACAACTGTTGCGAATGGAACGAGTTCCCGGCCAACGGTCCGCCAACTATCACACCACGCCCAAATTCTTGGAACTCTTCGGACTCAAATCGCTGGCCGACCTTCCCCGGGGCGAAAACGGCGAGTTTTGAACGCGGTGCGTAGGTTTGTTCAGACAATATGCCGACCGTTATGGCGACACACGAATACTGGCCGTCACAAATCCATCAAGTCGAGTTGGTCCATCAGATTGTCGAGTTCGTCTTTCGGCTCGGTCGGTTTTCCTATCTGACGCAGCGGCATTCCGACCGTTGCGCCGACCGCGTCGCGACCGACCAAGAGCAATTGCTCATCCCGCTCTTTGACCGCCACATCAATCGCCCCTTCGCCCTTCTCCGGCGCACCAAACAATTGCGATAGGTCGATCTTCAAGCTGCCCGCGATCTCATTGCCACCCGCGATGGCGGGCGATTTGTGCTGCGGAAAAATAATCGCATTCTCGGGACAGACGCGACTGCACGCCGGACAGCCTTTGCGACAATTGTCGGGCTGCTCGATCAAAATCGTGTCCTGCT
>JAYUFG010000010.1:0-7803 GCA_043738845.1 Planctomycetaceae bacterium | reverse complement strand
ATCTTGATTTGCTCCCAACACCGAACTTCAGCCTAGTCTTCTCCGGGGCGTTAGGGCAAGGCAACGGCGTAAAACTTCATTTTAACCAGGACTTCGCTCGTGCCAGAAAACCCAGTGAAAACGTGACTTTTGGCCAGAAATGGGGGTTTTTGGTACCACCGAAAGGCGTACAATCCAACCGGTACTGTATGTGTTCGGAACGTCTGTTAGGAACAGGTCTTCTTTTTTGCGCTGGGCAAGCGCGGGTATCATTTCCCCACGGCACTTTTTTTCAACCGGCCGAACACCTACCGCAATTGTCGTTTGGTGAATGATTGGATGTCCTGACGATGGCGATTCGGTGAGGTTGAAATCTGATCACGCCACAAGTATTCTTAATACGTTTGGTCCGCGAGAGTTCCGAGCGAAATTGGGGCTATTGACTCGCCTTAATCCGTCCACTAATCCCCCCGTCACCATCGACAGAGCACCTTCTAAATTATGGGCGTCAAGTTATTGATCGCCGACGACCATGAATCAGTACGGGCGGGATTGAAGAATTTCTTGGTCGGCAGCGACATAAAAATCATCGGAGAGGCATCGACCGGCGACGGTGCGGTGAAGCTCGTTCAAAAGCATTCTGCTGACGTCGTGTTGCTCGATGTCCGAATGCCAGAGGGGGATGGCCTTACGGCCCTGTCGCGCATCAAGGCGGAACGACCGAAACTCCCGGTTCTCATGTTTTCGGCGTTCGACAATCCAGCCTTTGTCGCGCGGTGCGTCGCCCTCGGTGCCAATGGCTATCTGTTAAAAACTGCTTCGAAACAGCAACTAATCTCCGCGATTCAAAAAGTCGCCGACGGTTCAATGTTGTGGGAGCGGAGCGAACTGCGTCGGGCGTCGGGTTCGTTGTCAACGCCCCGCTCTGGACTCGATATCGAGATTACGTTGACGCACCGCGAATGCGAGGTCATCAAGCTCGTCGCCGACGGAGCGACGAATAAGGACATCGCGAAAAAGCTGAACATCAGCTACGAAACAGTCAAGGAGCATGTCCAACATACTCTCCGCAAGTTGGGCGTCTCTGACCGCACCCAGGCGGCCCTTTGGGCCGTTCGCAAAGGGGTCGTTTGAGACCAACGGGGCTCGTGCGTCATTGCTTTCGTGGAAATTGTTTTACTTAGCTGATGCGGCAAACAATTGCCATAAAAAGACGCAAAAACTAATTCCATTCCACGTTGCGTGCAGTACGACCGATGGCCAAATTCGGTGGGTCTGTCGATAGAGATAACCCAAAACCAAGGCCAACACGAACAGCGGGATCGGATCGGGGTTCGGCGCGCCGTTGTGAAATCGCAAATGGATCGCCGCAAAAAAAGCTGCACTGATAACAATGGGGAGCGAGTGTTTCCACGTCAAACAGGTTGGTGCAGTTTCGCCGGCAGGAACGCCCAACCTCTTTTCCAGATAACCCTGCAAGACGACCCGAAACAAAAACTCCTCACACAGCGGCGCGACGACAATCACCGACAGTGCAGCCAGCCCAAGTATTCCCGGCGAAGGGTCGCGGAGCATCGCTTGCACGAGCGGGTGTTGCAATTTCGGATCGGCGTTGTGTCGACTGAGTACGATTTGCAGCATGAAGATCACGAAACCAATCGCCAAGAAGCCGCCAATGCCGAGCAGCGTATCGCGACCAATTTTGCTGGGCCTCCAGCCGATGTCGAGTGGCGTTACTGACTGCCGAAATGTCAATCCTGCCCGAATGAAAAATGCGAACACGAGATTGCTTAAAAGGCCACTCACGAGCATCGGTCGAACCTGATCTTGCGATAGCGGTTTTGACTCGACGTTTCCAGCCGTGGCGAGCGTTAAAACCAACGCCAATCCAAACCAGCCCACAATCGGTAAAACCTCCAACACCTTCCAGGGGACGGGCCGTCGCGGCTCGAAAGGCAGAACCTCTCGACCGCTGTGCCACCGGTCCACGGCGTAAAATGCCGCACACCAGCCGCTCGTCGCGAGAAGAAAGAACAAGACGTTCAGGACCAATTCAGTTTCGGGCATGACGTCGCTTTAACCTTGCCGCAGCAAACGGAGCGCGACGACAATGTAACCGATGCCCGACTGAATTGTGCTGAGGACGGCTGCCCAGACGCTCGCGGTGAGCAAGTAACGCATCCAATCGGGTACCGCTTGTTCTGGACCATTGAAGTGTTGTGCGTAATGCAGCACAAACAAACTCGTCCCGGCCGCGAAGCATTGCAGGACCATTTTGACTTTGCCAGACAGGTTGGCGGAGAAATCGGTCCCCTGTTGCTCGAGAAAACTTCGTAAGGCCGTCACGAGCAATTCGCGACCGACAATCACCACCGCCATCCAGGCCCACACGCCCGACCGCTGAATCGAGCCGAGCAAGATGAACGTTCCGCAGATGATAATTTTATCGACGAACGGATCGAGAATTCGACCGAGCGTTGTGACTTGACCGTATTTGCGTGCCCAATATCCGTCGATCCAATCGGTGCCAGCCGCGATGATAAACAGCACCAGCGACGTGAGGTAAAACTCCAGAGAGAGAAACGCGAACAGCACAACCGAAAGAATAAATCGCAGAGTGGTAAGTTGGTTCGGCACGTTCCAGAAATCATTACCAATTGACCTGGTCGGGCGAACAGATTGTTCCGTGTGGATCGCCATATTAAAAACCTGGAGTTCCCGAAAGAAGCCGATCAACTGAAAGTACCTCGCAACGCACCGACAGATCGCACAACTGTTACGATACCTTGTCGGATGTATTTTGCCAACCTTTACTTGTGGGCAAACACCGCCGCTTTGTCAGGCGTGGTGTCGATGTTAACGGCACGGCTTATGCGGCGGCGTTCGTGGAGTGGCCCCGAAACGGCCGGTCGTTGACGACCGGGCGGAGCGATTTATTTTGTTTTCTTGAATAACTCCGTGTGGACGCGGGCAGCGTCCGCCATGTAATGGCCAATGGGATATTTTTCGTGGGCGGTCGTGATGTGTTCGCGAGCGAGATCGGTTTTGCCCAACGACTCATAGTACAAGCCCATGTACAAATGGGCATAGAAGCGGCGTTGCTTAAGTTCGTCAGCGGGTGGGTCGCCCGCCTCGGCGGCTTTGAGAACATCGGCCGGAGGCAGGTCTCCGCGAAACATTTGATAAATTTCCATCATGGGCACGCGGCGGTCGTGCTTGACCTTGTACAAATCGGCCCTCGCTTTTTCGGGACTGTCGGCCCGAGCTTGGCACAAAAACCGCCAGACGACATTCTCGACGTCATTGTCATCGACGTTTTGATACGCCTCGAACTGTTTCGCTCCGGCGGCGAACTTTCCATCGTAATAGTAAGAAATGCCTAGTTGCCAATGGCGGTTAACGCCGTCTGGGACAAGTTCCAAATACTTCTCAAAGTCGAGGACCGACTCGTGAAATTTGCCCCGTTTGAATTGTTCCTCACCCCGCAATTGAAAAGCCATCGCGAACTTGCCGTCCTGCTTGATGATCTCATCACAAGCGGCGACGGCATCATCGTGCTGACCGTTCATCGCCACCAGCCGGGCCCGGGCATACGATTCTCGAACCGCCGTTTCGTCGGCTTGGGCGGCGGTTGAGAATGAGAGCATCAAGGTCACAGCGAAAGTGCCAAGGAACAAGCAAGCGATGCGTTTCATAACAAGTTCCTGGAGGATGTTTTCCTGGTTTTCGCTGTCGCGACAACTCGCCTATTCCTTAATAATATCGCGGACGGTCATGCCCGACGGAATCATCGGCAAGACATGTTCCTGATAGGGAACTTCCACATCGAGGACAAACGGCCCGTCGTAGGCGATCATTTCCTGGATCGCTGCCGCTAAGTCTTTTTTCTCCTTGACGTACCGCGCACCGCAGCCAAAGCCCCGGGCAATCGTCACAAAGTCGGGATAACGCTTCGGTGGAGTGAGACCATCGCCGCGACCGACCGCTTCGGGATTGTCGATGGGACCGAGATAAGTGTGTGCCCGATTGCCAGCGTGAAAGCGATCTTCCCACTGCACGACCATGCCCAGGTGCTGATTGTTCAGCAACAGCACCTTGACTGGCAGCTTCTCGCAAACGCAGGTCGCCAATTCTTGAATGTTCATCATAAAACTCCCGTCGCCGTCGATATCGACAACCAGTTTGTCGGGATTGGCCGCCTTCGCACCCATCGCCGCAGGCAAGCCAAAACCCATCGTCCCCAAGCCGGAACTCGACAGGAACGTGCGCGGGTGCATGAACTTGTAGAACTGTGCCCCCCACATTTGATGCTGACCCACGCCGACCGTGATGATCGTGTTCTCTCCGCCCGTGATTCGCGACAGTTCGGAAATCGCATGTTGCGAAGTGATTCCGGGGAACGTTGTATCGTATTTGAAGGGATCGGCTTTCTTCCAGGCCGCACATTGTTTGACCCAATCGGAAATGTCTTCCGGCTTTTCCACGATCTTGTTCAATTCGGCCAGGGCATATTTCACGTCACTCACAATCGGCACGTGGGCCGTCTTGTTCTTGTTCATTTCCGACGGATCAATGTCAATGTGAACGATAAAGGCGTTCTTGGCGAACTCTTCCTTCTTACCCGTCACGCGGTCGTCAAACCGAACGCCAAACGCCAACAGCAAATCGCACTGATCGACGGCGACGTTGGCATAAACAGATCCGTGCATTCCCAGCATGTCCAGATTGAGCGGATCATCGCCCCGCATCGCACCTAGACCCATCACGGTGGTCGTGACGGGAATTCCCGTCTTCTTGATAAGTTCGCGCAGTTCGGGACTCGCGTTGCCGGAAATAATTCCGCCACCGGCATAGATCACCGGCCGCTTCGCTCGCTTGATCGCTTGAGCCACTTGGGCAATTTGCTCCTGCGGAGCGTAACGCTTTTCGACGCGATAACCGGGCAGGTTCATCGGCACGTCGTAGTCGGGTACGATCTTGGCGTTTTGCACATCCTTCGGCAAATCGACCAACACCGGACCGGGACGACCCGTCGTGGCAATATGAAACGCCTCTCGCATTACACGGGCGACATCCTTCACATTCGTCACGAGATAATGATGCTTCGTGATCCCGCGACAAACTTCGACGATCGGTGTTTCTTGAAAGGCGTCCGAACCGATGACCGGCGTGCCGACTTGGCCGGTCAACGCGATCAGCGGGATGCTGTCCATCTTGGCGTCGGCAATGGCCGTCACCAGGTTGAGTGCGCCCGGCCCGCTCGTCCCCATGCAAACGCCCGGCTTGCCCGTGGTGCGGGCGAGACCCTGCGCCGCGAAACCGCCCCCTTGTTCATGACGGGGAAGGATCGTGCGAATTTGATCTTCAAACCGCGTGAGGGCTTGATGCAAGGGCATACTTGCCCCGCCCGGATACGCAAAAATCATCTCGACACCATGATTGATGAGCGATTGCACGACAACATCGGCACCGGTCAGCATGGACGTGGCTTGCGAAGCAGCAGCGAGACGAGAATGGGCTTTGGCCACGGGAAACTCCCCCGGAAAAAAATAAGGTAACAATCGGCCCGCCACCAAAACGGCAGAGCCCCGCCTAAACATTCCATAATAGGCAGTTTTGTGACAAAAAACAACCGGAATTCTGGCGGCATTCGTGGTTGAGCCTGTGCCCGCTTATCCACTCGACAGAATTCGCCAAAATAATCGGAACACCTCGACATACGCGTTGCCCCACGATTCGCTGCGGAAGAATTGAACCGGAAGCGAGGGATCGCCAATAAACGGGCGAAGCACCCAGCCCATTTGGATTCCGATGAAGGCATAGACCACGATCCAGACGCGCAGCATCCAGCGATGTCGTGAATTGCGTAGGATGAGGGGCTGAAAGTATCCTCGCAGAATCCATTGGGCCGAGACGCTCGCCAGCGCAAACATCACCGCGTTGAACGCCACGGCGGCTGAATAGGTACCGACCGACGCATACCAGAAAAACGTGAACGGTGACAACGAAGCGAGAATGATTGCGAGGCCCGCTTGCGTTGCCAGCAACGCCCGAATCGACGCGGCGAAATCGCTCCGCAAACCGAGCAGCGAGTTGGCGACAAAGAAGCTGGGCAAACTCAACGAAAAAGTCGCCAACAACAACAGCGGAACTTTGACGGCGGAGTACAGAATTTGCCAAATGCCTGGACCAAGTGTCGCTCCATAACAGCCCATCACCGCGCCATAGAGCGAGCCGAAAATCGCGATTAGGATCGCCAGCGATACGATGCTCGTGTGCGGCGCGAGCGTCACACCAGCCTGTCTCCGCAGAACGGCGTCCGCACGTCGTAAAAGGTCATTCACAAATCGGTCCATCCGTTTGTCGAGCATCCAAAAAGGGGACGGGAGTTGTTTTCGGCGACGACTCTTGAAGCGAAACCGATGCCCACGCCTCTCACGCCGTCTAACGATGGAACAACGATTCCAGAGCCTTCACAACGGCCTCGAAAAAATTGGAGCCGCGCGGACGGAACCATTCAAACTCCATGCCCGGTGCTCCGATGAACGGTCGCAGAACCCAACTCATTTGGGCACCGACCAATGCAAACACAAAAATCCAACACGCAAAAACTGTCTTCACATGCCGCCCCAAGACGTGACCCTCTACCGGCGTCAGCGGGCCAGGCTGTTCAAGAGCGAGCGGTGCGAGCGTCGAGGTTGCGACCTCCTCTTGACGGAAGTCGACTTCGTTCTCGATATAGTCATTTTCAACCTCGGGCGGCAGACCTCCCGCCATTGCCTCGGCCGACATTTCCTCGTTTGATGTCTTCGCGATCGAAGAGTCGGCTGGAAGTTCGACGGTCATCGGCAGGGATTTCGGCAATGTCGGCGGTATTGTTGTTGATGACGTTGTCGGTAATCTCGACACCTGCGGCGCGATGTTCAGTCGGTGTAAAGTCTGCAACAAGAAGGCCATACTCAACGTTCCGGACGCGGCAAAAACCACAACGTTGAGCAGCACCATAAAACTATAACTGGCCGTATTGATCGAGAAGAACGCCACAATCGGACCGAGCGACGACAATAATGCCAAATTAACGCCCAGCGACCCCACAAACAATCGGGCCAACGAATGGACCGTGAGTTTCGAGCCGACAATCGCATTGAACACATATAAAGACGGCATCGTCACCGCCAGCGTCAGGAAAAACAAGGCGGGAACCTTGACGACGCAGGCCAACATCTGCATTGCCCGGCCGAAATTAAACAGGGCGTAACAGCCCATGCAGACTCCATAAATCATCCCCAGCACGATCACGACGACCGCGATTCCCCAGAGCGGGATGTCGAGTTCGCCGTTGCGGAGATCGGTAACGCGAGTCTTTTCGCCGCGTAAGATGCGGTCCAACTCAAAGAGCCAGTTCCAGATCGTTTTCATAATTTTGCGTCCTGGGTGAATGAGGTAGGTTTGTTCCGAGTCGGCACGAAATTACGGCTGGGTATCGCAATGATCGGTTCGCCACGCCAGCGAAGCAGCACCTTGAACGGTGTCCAACGGCGATCCGGCGTAATCTGTAATGATGGGTCGGAGTTCCATTAACTTTGCATTGCAAATAACTTTGTTTTACAAAGCTATATGCCCAAATGATAGCGACCGCTCCTTGTTGACGCAAGAGGGCCACTGCGTTTTGGAAAACTTGTAGATTTAATTGACAAAAAATGCAGACTCGCTGGTCACTGAGAGTCTATCCGGTAAGTGACCTTGCCCCAGACTGCCAAAATTGCGTAGGGTGCTGCATTTGCGTTTACCCCCATTCAGGAGTTTGCACATGGACGTGCTAGC
>JAYUFG010000009.1:0-2967 GCA_043738845.1 Planctomycetaceae bacterium | reverse complement strand
GTTGGCTCGCCGGGGGCGGGCTTCAACTCGATCACCGTCGGGGCACTGACGGGCGATCAACTCTCCGTGCCCTATTCCACCATCGCCGATTTCAGCAGCCGTAGCCTGTCGGATGTTTTCATCCCGACCGTGCAACATGTCACCGATGTGACCAACCCGACGCAGGGAACAATCATTCAAAACGCGCGAGCCCGCGTCGATATTGTCGCACCCGGCGATAATCTTACCCTCGCCGCATACTTGGGAGCGACCGGCGGAAATTCATCGACGCTCGGCACGCCGATCAATTTCGGTGCATCCGGTGCGTACTACTTCTTCCAAGGAATCTCCGGAACCAGTTTCTCGGCACCCATCGTGGCGGGCGGAGCAACCCTCATCGCCGATGCCGCCCGCACGACTTTTGGCGATGCGACGAATGCCCTGGATGGTCGAGTTGTCAAAGCGATTTTGCTCAACTCGGCCGATAAAAATGTCGGGACATGGAACAACGCTGGGCAATTCACTTCTACCTGGAACAATGGCCAAACCCTGCAAGGCGGCGTGCTCGTCACGACCCAGGCGTTGGACTATACCTCGGGTGCTGGACGCATGAACTTGACGCAGGCATTCGCACAATTGATGGCGGGGACGAACGATGTTCCCGGACTGACGGGCGGACGAGTACGTGGAATTGGCTGGGACTTTGGCGAGGTCAATGAGGGAACGCCCAACGATTATTATTTGAACGGTTTCTATAAACAGGGGACGACGCTTTCGGCGACGCTCGATTGGTTTGCGAGCCGCGGAATTGACCTTGCAACCAACGACACGACCGAGCAATCGTTGTTCAAACTTGACTTGCAAGTTTGGGATGTCTTGAATGGTGTACCGAACACGATGATTGCGGAATCTAGGGCACCGTACATTACGACGCAGCATTTGTACTTTGACTTGCCGCACGATGGCGAGTATCTGTTTCGCGTCGATTTCGCGGGTGTGAATTGGGACTTGGTGGGAACGGCTCATCAGGTTGATTACGGCTTTGCCTGGGCCGTGCCGGAACCGTCGGCCGTCATTCCGGCAATGATCGGTTTTGTGGTGATCGTGATGTTCACTTGGCGACGGAGAAGGGTTTATCTATCCTAATTGGGTGAGAAAAACTGTGAGATATTCGCATTGCACCTAACTTCGATAGAATCTGTCGCAAACGGTTGTTTGCACTCCCTTTAGCGCGAACCGGTTGGGCGATATACTGCTCCTGTTGTCTTGCTGAGCGTTACCAGTATTTCGATGGTTTTCCACGCCACAACTTTTGCCAACCTCACTACGCCTGACAGTATTTCTTCCATGACACGTGTCGCAATTTTGGGTGCCACGGGCTACACGGCCCTTGAGCTAATGAAAATTCTCCTCCGTCACCCGGAGGTGGAAATTACCGCGTTGACCAGTCGCCAGGAAGGAAATCCGCACGTCGCGAGCGTACACCCGGCCTTGGCGGGGCGGCTGGATTTGCGACTCGAAGATTTGGCACCCCGCGAAGTTGCCCGACGGGCTGATTGCGTTTTTAGCTGCCTGCCGCACGGCGTTACGGCCGGTCTGGTGCCGCAACTGCTCGCGGCGGGTGTGAAAATTATTGACTTCAGTGCGGACTATCGCCTCGACGATCATGCCACTTTTCAACAGTGGTATGGTGAGCAGCATCTTGATGCGGATCGTCTCGGAAAGGTCGTCTATGGTTTGCCGGAACTTTTCCGCGCGCAAATTCCACCGGCCCAACTCGTCGCCAATCCCGGTTGTTATCCGACCTCCGCAATTTTGGCTCTGACGCCGCTGGTGAAGGCGGGACTCCTTGAAACGACCGATATTATTGTCGATTCCAAGAGCGGCGTATCGGGCGCGGGCCGCACGCCGAAGCTCCCCTTTCATTTTCCGGAGTGCAACGAGAGTCTTTCCGCCTATGGTGTGGGACGCCATCGCCATACACCGGAGATTGAACAGATCATTCGACGCGGTACCGGGTGCGAGATGGAAATTATCTTCACACCCCATCTCGTTCCCATGGACCGCGGCATCCTGACCACGGCCTACGCGAAGCCGACTCGTCCCGTCACGGAAGCCGAACTTTTTCAAACCTTGCGAACATTCTACGCCAACGAGCCGTTCGTGCGAGTTGTGGATAATCTGCCGGGCACGAAGGACGTGAGTGGCTCGAACTTTTGCAATATCACGGTTCGCGTCGTGCGGGGCCGCGTTCTCACGATCAGCGTCCTCGACAATCTGATCAAGGGTGCCTCTGGTGCGGCCGTACAAAACTTCAACCTCATGTACGGCTTCCCGGAAACGACGGCGTTACTGTGAGCACTTAGCGACTAGCTTTTAGCAGTTAATAATCAACACATTCGCCCCTCACCGCTTCTCCCCACTCATCGTTCCTCATTCATCATTTCCTCTCATGCCTTCCCTTCCTCCTGGCTTTCGCGCCGCCGGTCTCTATTGCGGAATTAAACGCGATACGAGCAAACTTGATTTGTCGCTCATTGTTTCCGACCGCCCGGCGGTTGCGGCGGGCGTTTATACGCAAAACCTCGTGTTCGCCGCTCCGGTCGAACTCGACCGCAGCCGCACGCCCTGCGAAAACATTCGGGCACTGGTCACAAACTCCGGTAATGCGAACGCCTGCACGGGCGAACGTGGTTTGAGCGATGCTCGCGAAATGGCTCGACTGGCGGCTGCAACGGTCGGTGCGATGGGTGAACAGGCACTCGTGATGTCCACTGGAATCATCGGCGAATTTATGCCGCTGGAGAAAATCAAAAATGGCATTCAAGCCGCCGCTTTGAAACTTGGCACCGACGACGATTCACTTGCGAACGCCGCCAAGGCGATCATGACGACCGACACGCGACATAAATTGGCGGGCCGCACGCTCACACTTTCCGGAAAAACAATTCAGATTACCGGAATGTGCAAAGGGGCCGCAATGATCGG
>JAYUFG010000008.1:0-7830 GCA_043738845.1 Planctomycetaceae bacterium | reverse complement strand
TGGAGGTGAGGCTCGACTGGGGATTTTCAACATCCGCTAGAAGCCTGAAGAGGGAGGAACACATGGCCGAGTTTTCCCATATTCGCGTCGATCAACGCGACGAAATTACGGTCGTCCAATTGCTAGACAGCCATCTGGTGGATCGTTTTTCACTCATCGAACTGCATGACGAACTCGCCTCTCTGATCGACGAAAGTCGGCCGCACCGCTTGCTCTTGGGTTTCGGGTATGTCCGCAAGTTTGGCTCCGAGGCGGTCAACGTTCTGCTTCGAATCCATGAGACGATCAAGTCTCAAGATGGCCAAGTCCATATCTGCGACGTGCCAAACGGGGTTCGGGAAGTATTCAAGATTTTGCGATTGGATGGAACAGTATTCCACATCGCTGGAACGATGGCGGAGGGGCTAGAGTCGTTCGGCTAATCCACATCGGCCGACGACAGAAGGGAGGTCGAACGTGAGGTCGTTTCCGCAGGACAACCTGCTGAGGGACACAGGGACAATTCTCATCCTGAAGTGCGAGCAAAGGGATGAGACAAAGCCGTTTTCGGACGTCTCCGGGTTGTCGTATGATCGTCGCCCGCAGCGGAATGCAAAGATTGGCGAAGTGTCCCTTACGTCCAGTCGCGTTGCAAAAAATGGGTGTGAACACCTTGAATCCGAGCTAAACACACTCTGCACGACGGAACTTGAGACCGCTGGATTCACGATTGTCTCTGCGGCCGGAGTCTCGGCGGCGATCAAGGAACTCGAGAGCGGGAATATCACCGCAGTCGTTCTGGACGTCGGTTTTGAGTCGTCCTTCGGCGTGCCCGTGATCCTGCGAATTCGCCGGGAATTTCCGCACATTCCCGTGGTGGTTCTCACCGACTGTGAGGGAGAGGCAACCACACTGGCGGTGTTACGCAACGGTGCCCAGGATTGTCTCATAAGGGACCACACGAACGGAGAAACGCTAAAACGGAGCCTTCAGTTTGCCATTGAACGACAGGCGAGCCGCCGATTTGATGTCGGACTCCGCGACGCAGAGGCCGAATTGCTTGCGGCCCGACAGATTCAAGTCGGACTAATTCCGAAGCCGCCACCCCGCTTATCCGGTTTTGATTTGGGAGGTGCTTGGCAATCGGCCCAAGCGACCTGCGGAGACTATCTCGACTTCTTTCCGTTTGGCGAACGGTACTGGGGGATTTGTGTGGGAGACGTTTGCGGGCACGGACTTGGACCGGCGTTGGTCATGGCGGAGACCCGGGCTTGCTTGCGAACGTTGGTTCTCGCGCATACCGATGTGGGTGAGATTCTCACCTTGATCAATCAGCGTTTGGCGGCCGACCTATGTGATCAGCGATTTGTGACGCTATTTTTCGCGCGGTTGGACATTTTTGCGCGGTCGCTCTCGTATGCCGGTGCTGGCCACCAAGGTTATCTTATAAATGCGGCGGGTGAGGTCGAGATTCTCCGCAGCACGAGCATGCCACTCGGTTTGCGACCGGAGACCTTGATCGTCTCTTCGACGGAAATCGCTCTTCAGCCGGGTGATATTTTTATTGCGGTCACCGATGGAATCGAGGAATCGAGTATTGTCGGTGGGGAAATGCTCGGACGGGAACCCTTGTTCGACTTGGTCCGTGAGCGACGCGACGAATCGGCTCAACGAATTGCGGACGGCGTCATTCGCTTGGCTTCCTTGCCGTTTTCGAGCGAGCATCCGCAAGATGACGACTTTACCGCCGTGGTGCTTAAAGTCCTATCGGAATGAGCACCCCAGCGTTTTGAAAAATAGAAAATAGGAGCAGCGACCATGATCGGGCGAACGCAAAAGTGGTGGCTGACGACCGGCTTCGGAGGGCTGCTATTTTTCGGGTCGGCTTCGGCCGTGCTGGCCGAGGATGTCGTCCTCGGGATGTCGGCCGCGTTCAAAGGTCCGTCACGTGGGCTGGGCATCGAACTCTATCGCGGATCAATGGCGTATTTCGAATATGTCAACCGCGAAAAGGGAGGCGTTCACGGCCACAAAATTGTCGTCAAAGCGTATGACGATGGCTATGACCCGGCTCTGGCGGTGAAGAATACGGTCACACTCTTGGAGAACGACCAACCGTTTCTCTTGTATGGCTACGTCGGCACTCCGACCGTAACCCGCGTGCTGCCTCTGTTGAAGTTGCGTGAGCAGCGACAGGCATTACTCTTCTTTCCATTCACGGGGGCACAACCGCAGCGGTTGCCTCCGTATGACGAGTTTGTGTTTAACCTGCGGGCGTCGTATCAGCAGGAGACGGGTGAACTCGTCGAGAATTTTTTGACGATTGGCAGAAAGCGCATCGCCGTTTTTTATCAGATGGATGCTTATGGTCGGAGTGGGTGGGACGGTGTCCGGACGGGACTTGCCAAACACGACCTGACCATCGTGGAAGAGGCGACCTATCGCCGTGGCTCGCCGTTCCCCAGTGATTTTTCCGTACAGGTCGCGCTGCTTCGCAAGGCTGGTGCCGACGCCGTGATTTGCGTCGGTGCTTATGCCGCGTGCGGAGCGTTCATTCGCGATGCGCGTGACGCGGGTTGGGATGTTCCGATTGCCAATGTCTCGTTTGTCGGCAGCGAAAACCTGCTCGCCCTGTTGCTTGAACATAGCAAGGCTCAGGGCAAGGACTATTCGCAGAACCTGATTAACTCGCAGGTTGTGCCGAGTTACTATCGCGACGACTTGCCAGCGGTGATAGAGTACCGCGAATGGATGGACCGTTACAAACCGATGCCTGGATTGGAATTGGTAGAATCCGGTTATCAGCCGCTGGCGTACAGTTATGTCAGTTTGGAAGGTTTTCTGAATGCCAAGATTCTCGTGGAGGTTCTCAACCGGATGGGGCAAAAATTGGACAAACAGCGATTGCGGGAAGTCGTAGAATCGATCGATCACTTCGACCTTGGCATTGATGTGCCCGTTTCCTTTGGCCCCAAACAGCATCAAGGCTTGCAGCACGTTTACTTCACGACTTTGAAGTCAGGGCGATTTGTCGGCCTGGAGGATTGGAAACAGTGGGCCAAATAAACCGAGTTAGCCTGGTGTGGAAGGCGGTCGCCGTCTTGGTCTTGGTCTTCGCCTTGGCCACGGTCGCCGTTGCCGTTTCGTCGGCTTGGCGAGTGGACGACAATTTGACGAAACAGTTCGAAGCCCGGGGAATTGCGATTGCGGACGGGTTCGCCAGTTCCAGTGTCGAGGTCTTGCTTTTTCGCGATGTCTCCACGGCCCAATCGATGATCGACCAATACAAGAACCTGGATGGGGTGGCCTACGTACTCATTGTGAATCCCAAGGGTGAAATTTTAGCCCACACGTTCATCCCGAACATTCCGGCCGAAGTCCGAAATCTCAAAGTTGATAAACGCGCCAGAATCGTCCAGCCATTGTCAGTCACGGGTATCGGGGATGTGATCAATATCACTTCTCCGATCCTCGACGGCGAAGTGGGTCATGTGCATGTCGGCATGGAGCGAAAATTGATCCAGGACACGATTTGGTCGGCCCTCCGCGAGCAGTTGGTCCTGTTGGGAATTATTTTTTTTATCAGCCTGGGCCTAACGATTTTGCTGATCCGAAAGATCATTCAGCCGCTGGCGAAACTGACCGATTACGCCAACACCTTGGCGAACGTCGGAACTTCGTCCGGAAACCACGCCGTCGCCGAAGCAGAGGTTCTAACCATTGCCAGCCGGGCAGACGAGGTCGGGCAACTGGCTAAAGCCTTTCGCTACTTGATCGACAAGGTTTCCGCTCACGAACAGAAGTTGCGTTCCGCCCACGACGGTTTGGAAGTGCGCGTGCGGGAACGGACGGCCGAACTTCAATCTCAGCAACAAGCGGCGGTCCACCTTGCTCAAGTTGCCGACGACGCGAGCCAACGAGCTGCCCGCAGCGAGGAACGCTTAAATCTGGCCCTGAAATCGTCGGGTGTGGGAACCTGGGACTGGAATCTCGTCGAGGACACCCTTTTCTGGGACGACTATATCCATCCTTTGTTCGGCTTGAAGCCCGGCACTTTTGCAGGAACTTTCGAGGCCGCAATGGACTTGATTCATCCAGACGAAAGCGATCGCGTGAAACGCGAGGTCGCTCACACGATTGAGCAGGATGCGGAGTACGACTCTGAATTTCGTGTCGTCTGGCCAGACGGCACAATTCACGTGATCGGAGCGCGGGGTAAAGTTTATCGCGATCAAATGGCAAAGCCGCTCCGCATGACGGGAGTTTGCTGGGACGTTACGCAACGTCGCCTGATCGAGGACGAACGTGATCGCTTGGTCAGTATTCTCGAAGCCACCACCGATTTTGTCGCGATGGCGCGAACCAACGGTCGCGTATTCTACGTGAACCGGGCCGGTCGAAAGATCGTTGGAATGGGAGAAACCACTCCCGCCTCGGAGACAACCATTCCGGACTATCATCCTCACTGGGCCAACGAAATTGTCATGGAGCAGGGTCTTCCCACTGCGCTTCGAGAAGGCGTCTGGTCGGGCGAAATCGCTTTACTCCGACGGGACGGAACGGAAGTGCCCGTTTCGCAAGTCATTCAGTGCCACAAAAACGACCGTGGAGAGGTTCAGTATTTTTCGACTATCATGCGCGACATCAGCGACCGCAAACAGGCCGAGCAAGACTTAAAGCGTTCTTCACAGGAACTGACCCGTTCCAATACCGAGCTTGAACAGTTCGCCTACATCGCGTCGCACGATCTGCAAGAGCCATTGCGCAAAGTTCAAGCTTTCGGTGACCTGCTGGCCGAAAAGGCGGGGCCAACTTTGGGTGAGGAAGAACGTGACTACCTCAAGCGGATGCAGGCCGCTGCGCAAAGAATGCAAGGTCTGATCAATGATCTCTTGGCCTTCGCCCGCGTGACCAGTCAAGCCAAACCCTTTATCCCCGTCGATCTGACGCATGTCGCCCGCGAAGTGCTGGCCGATCTGGAAGTTCGCGTCAAGATGACGGGCGGTCGCGTGGAGCTTGGCGAGCTTCCGCATCTGGAAAGTGACCCACTGCAAATGCGACAGTTATTACAAAACCTGATCGGCAATGCGCTGAAGTTTCATCGCCCCGATGTGCCGCCCGTTATTGTTGTGGAAAGCCATGTGGCGAACAATGGCGATGGCCTGACTCTGGGACATTCGCATTCGGATCAGGTTTGTGAAATTACCGTTCGCGACAACGGCATCGGCTTCGAGGAAAAATACTTGGATCGAATCTTTCTGCCTTTTCAACGCCTGCACGGTCGCGGAGAATATGAAGGAACGGGTATGGGGCTCGCAATTTGTCGTAAAATTGTCGAGCGACATGGCGGGACGATCACCGCTCACAGCACATTGGGACAGGGAACGACCTTTAGCGTTCTCTTGCCGATCTACCAACCGAAGGGAGAATAAGATCATGCACAAGCTTGGCGAACCCGTGAATATCCTCATGGCCGACGACGATGCCGATGATCGCCTCATGGCCGACAAGGCCCTCCGTGAGTCGCGGCTGAAAAACGGTGTCATGTTCGTCGAAGACGGCGTGGAACTGATGGACTACCTTTATCATCGAGGAAAATATACCGACGGCGCCCTGTATCCGCTGCCGGGTCTGATTCTCCTCGACCTGAACATGCCGAAAAAGGACGGTCGCGAGGCCCTCGCCGAAATCAAGGCCGACCATGATCTACGCCGCATCCCCGTGGTCATTCTCACAACCTCCAAGGCCGAAGAAGACATCCTCCGCTCGTACGATTTGGGAGTGAACTCCTATATCACGAAACCGGTTACATTTCAGGGACTGGTCGAGGCGTTGAAAATCCTGAATCAATACTGGTTCGAACTTGTGAAATTGCCGAACGGCGCAAATGGACACTGACATGAGCGAGAATCCGCTCCGCATCCTGCTGATCGACGACGATGAGGACAGCTTTCTCATTACCAAAGGTCTACTGTCGCAGGTGCGGACGACCAATTATCTCTTGGAATGGGTCAGTACCTACGAACAAGGCTTGCACGCCTTGCAACGGGCCGAGGTCGAGGCCTGTTTGCTCGACTTTCAGTTGGGTGCGAGGGACGGACTCGACTTGCTCCGCGAAGCCGTCGCCGACCACTGTCGCGTCCCCATTGTCATGCTGACCGGCCAGAGCGATATCGAGATTGATATGCGGGCGATGAAAGCGGGTGCCGCCGACTACTTGGCGAAGAACTCGCTCGACACTTCGCGATTGGATCGTTCAATCCGATATGCGGTGGAGCGGCAACGACTCCTTAATGCCTTGGAAAAGGCCAAGGAAGCGGCCGAAGCGGCGAGCCGCGCGAAGAGCGCATTTCTCGCGAACATGAGCCACGAAATCCGCACACCTATGAACGCTGTAATCGGAATGACTGAGTTAGTTCTCGACACGCCCCTCAGTTCCGAGCAACGCGAGTATCTGCGCACCGTGCATGAGTCGGGTGAAGCGTTAATGACCTTGATCAACGACATCCTCGACTTTTCCAAGATCGAAGCGGGACGGCTCGATCTTGAACATGTCCCGTTCGATCATGCCGAATTACTCGGCGATACGATGAAGTCGCTCGGTCTTCGCGCTGCCAGCCAGGGATTGGAATTGATCGTTCGCATCGCGCCCGATGTCCCCACGATGTTGATCGGCGACGCGGGCCGCCTGCGACAGGTACTCATCAACCTTACTGGCAATGCCATTAAGTTTACGTACCAGGGCGAAGTCGTCGTGGAAGTACGGGCGGAATCCCCGACCGACAACTCCATCGTTCTGCATTACACCGTTCACGATACGGGCATTGGCATTGAACCCGATACCTTAGTCAGAATTTTCGAGCCGTTTGAACAGGCCGACTCTTCCACGACCCGCCGCTTTGGCGGGACAGGATTAGGGCTGTCCATCTCGTCGCGACTGGTTGAAATGATGGGGGGCCAAATCTGGGCGGAAAGCCAATTCGGACACGGCAGCACGTTTCACTTCACAACACCATTGGAAGTTCCTCGCGATCAACCCGATTCACTTCCGTCGGCCAAATTGGAAAATTTGCGGGGTTTGCCCGTCCTCATCGTGGATGACAACCTCACGAATCGCAAACTCCTACATGAGATGCTGACGCGATGGAAGATGTCGCCCGTCGTGGTGGATGGCGCGGCCCCAGCCCTGAACGCCCTGCGCGAAGCGCAACAAGCCGGTCGGCCGTTCCGATTGTTGTTGACCGATGCCCACATGCCCGACATGGACGGTTGTGAATTGATTCGCCGGGTCCATGCGGATGTTACGTTATCAAGCACTGAAATCATCATGCTCAGCAGTGGAGACCGGCCCGCCGATTTGCGGAGCCGAAAAGAATTGGGGTTGGCGGCGTTTCTCCTCAAACCAATCAAACAGTCGGAACTATTGGATGCAATTCTCCTGGTCATGCGGGCGATACCGGACGAGTTCCTAGAACGGCCGAAGGATGTCGCCGCGCCAGCACAGAAAATTCGACCACTCCATATTCTGCTCGCGGAAGATAGCCTTGTCAATCAAAAGCTGGCCGTGGCTTTGTTGGAAAAACATGGCCACTCCGTCGAAGTTGCCAATAACGGACAAGAGGTTATTGAATCTTGGAAACGGGGGCGACATGACCTGCTCCTCATGGATATTCAAATGCCAGAACTGGACGGGCTAGAGGCCACCCAATTGATCCGATCCCTCGAACAACAGCGGGGCGGCCACACGCCCATTGTCGCGATGACCGCCCACGCCCTTCCCGGAGATCGCGAGAGGTGTTTGGAAGCGGGCATGGACGACTATATCGCCAAGCCGATCAACGAGGCCGACCT
>JAYUFG010000007.1:0-2976 GCA_043738845.1 Planctomycetaceae bacterium | reverse complement strand
TGCCGCGTCGGTTGGTCGCCCCGTTTAAGGCACTCTCAATTTCCCAGATTTTTCGTCGGCTGGTAATCTGTTCGCGTTCCAGCGGCCGCAGACGTTCGAGCATTTCGGCCAGTTGTTCCGCCTCCAAATGCGCCCGCAAATACTCCAATTGCAAGTTTTGCAGTTCCAGACTCGCGATTTCACCAATGACTTCGCCGGCGCGAACGGTTTGGCTGCGATCCACAAGAATGCTTTGCAGCGTGCCAGCCAGTTGCGACGACACCAAGCCCCGCCCCGTGGGAGGAACCATCACTGTGCCATCCAACTCCAATACTTGTTCCACCGATTGATTGCCGACAGCCTCCAACTTCAGGCCGATGTTCTTCTCCGCCTCCGAACTTAATCGCAACACGGTGGGAACAAAATACGTAGCCAATTCATGCCCGCCGTTGACCACCACACGGTCCCCCGGGAAGACCGCACCGTCGAAAATCTGCACGACGCGGGAATTCCGATTCACCACGGCGACATTTTGTTTGCGATACTCGTAGGCTTTGGAATTGGCCGCCTCTTCCACCAAGACAAACGGGTCGGGACCGTCACCGAGTAGGGCCGCCGCAGGGATCGTGACCAGTTTTTTTGCTGGCGATGATGAAATGCGAGCCTCTCCGTTCATGCCGGGCAAGAACTTAGGCAATGGACCGCTCACGTTCTCGATCAAGCCCCAAACCGCCGCCAAATGCGTTTGCGGATCTAAAGTCGATCCCTTCACACGAACAGAAGTTTTGATCGTCTCGTCCGGGTAGGCCGCTAGTCGCAAATCCACTGGCTGGCCCACCTCGATGCGCCGAATGTCTTTTTCGAGTACGTCAATTCGTACCCAAACTGTCGAGGTATCCATGATCTCAAACAAATGCTCATTCGGTTCGACAACCTTGCCCACACTCAAGTCGGCGTGAATGATCCGACCGGCAATCGAACTCAGAATCGGGAGCGTCCGAATAGGTTCCGCGTCGTCATGATCCAGTTGGTTCTGCAATTGGTTGTCGGTGAATCCCAACTCCAAGAGTTTGAGGCGGGCAACCGCCACGGCATTTTGCGTCTCGCGTTGTCGCACGCGGGCCTCGATCAATTCTTTTCCGGCGACGACCTGTTGCCCGGCCAATCCCTTGGTCTGCTCCAGAATCTTGTCGGCTAAACGCGCGTCGTTGTTCGCCTTATGAAGATCTGACTGGAGTTCAATCAATTCTGGGCTGGCGATTTCGGCGAGGGGTTCGCCCCGTTTAACCGTTTGTCCCGGTCGTGCATAGAGTTTCGTGATTTTTCCGGCCAGCCGGCTTGTGGCGAACACATGGTTTTGCCAAGGGCTTTCGAGCGTGGCGTAAGCCAGAACGCGGTCTTCGGTGGGTCGCAATTCCACTTCCGCCGTGGTAACGGCTAAAGCCTGATGGGCCTCGGGACTTAATGTTACCAGCCCTTTTTCAACGTCGACCTGGGCACCGCGCGTCGGCAAGGCTTTGTGCCCTTCGTGAGCACGCAACGGGCCGGACTGGAAAACCAATAGCGCAGCGCAACAGAAACGTCCGATTAAGGTAGTTCTTTTCACGTTCATAAAACATCCAGCTTCTCAAACAGCCGATCACAGATCGCCGTTACTTGACTTCGATCACAAAAGGAATTGTCGCCACCTTGCCTTGACGCTGAAACTGGCCCCACGCTTTATAGATTCCCGCACTTTTGAAATGTGCCATAAAGGCCACGCGATTCTGGGTCTGACCACTTTCTTCCGGATGAGCGTGTACATACTGCTGGCCGTCGGCACTAATAATGACGAGATGCCCCATCGCGCCTAAGTAGGGCTGCAAGTCATTCACGGCTTTGTCCGCTTTGTCGGATAGGTCAAACGTAATCATTGCTGGCTTCCCGGCTTCGACCTGTTCCATGACAACCTTGGCATCGAGACTATCGCCAATGACTTTGCCCGGAGCGTTCGGAACCAACTGGGGTACCTGGGGCGATTCGCCCTGCACTTCGAGTTCCGCGATCGACGTTGTTTCGGGTGAGTCTTTGGACTTGTGGTCGGCGTACAGCCGATATTTTCCGCCTACCGGAAACGTGTGCGAAATGGTGATATTGCCTTTGCCATCCAGGTCGGGATGGACGTGAGCAAACTGATCGAGACCATCGCGGACGACAATGAGATGAATTCGCTTTTCGTGAATCGTCTCGAACTCCTTGACCAACCTGCCGTCTGCGCCATGAACCATCAGGTGCAACTGAACGGGTTTGCCAGCTTCAACCTGGGCCGGATCGGTTGAAACCATCAGCATTTCGCTATTGGTCGTCGTCTCATGTTCGTGATGGCCGTGTTCCATCGGTTGTTGCTTCGCAGGCGGGGTGGGCACAGGCGAAGGGGGTGAAGACGAACAACCCAGTAAGCTAACCACCACTGAAAACAGTACACCGCTTTTCATACGTATGCTTTCGTTTGAGCTTGGATCCGAAGCAGGGTGACGGGACTCCCGTTCCCTGCTCCGGTCCAGTTTCGATAACCGCGTCTCACCAACTCATTTACGAGTGGATCGGCGATGAGCGGCCGCTATTTCCCACAACTGGAACAACTGCCGTCGCCGCATTTTTTGCAGCTTCCTGACGAGGCACAACCTGTCACTATGGTTGCCACACAGATCGTCATTAACAGCCAACACGCCCAAACTCCACAATGCTTCCGTGCATTCATGGCTTCGCTCTCCCCAAAGGAATCAGACGAAAAACACCGGTCAATAAAGGTTTAGAGCGGCGGAAACAATCCGCCGCCGCACCGGGCCATCGTTACTTCGGCGGAGCAACCGGAGCATTGGCCTTCACCAGTTCCGCAACCGTCGCAAGCGTGGCATCTGGATTGGCCAACGCCTTGCCTTGACAACCCTTGCAGCACAAAAATACCGGTTGTCCCTTGATCATGACCTTGAGCGGCGTCCCCATGACTCCCAGCCG
>JAYUFG010000006.1:0-7854 GCA_043738845.1 Planctomycetaceae bacterium | reverse complement strand
CATTAAACCTAACGCTTTCCACGGCGAATGGAACTATGAGATTCATCCGAAACATATATAACTCATTCCAGTAACTTATTGTCGCGCGGCTCCTAACTTCTTAGATCTGGACCACCTCCTACGGATCCATCACAGCCTCATTGAGACCTACGGTGGGAGTGACGGATCGCGTGACATCGGTCTCTTGGACTCTGCAATTGCAATGCCGCAAGCGACGTTCTCTGGTCAACATCTGCACATTGATTTGTTTGAAATGGCGGCGGCGTATTTATTTCATATCGTGCAAAACCACCCCTTCGTTGATGGCAACAAACGAACGGGCTCCGCGGCCGCAATCATCTTTCTCGCCATGAACGACATCGAGATCGACGCGGATGAAGAAGGGTTGGTCGAGTTGACTATTTCGGTAGCCAACGGCGAATCGGCCAAACCGAAAATCGCTGATTTCTTTCGATCACGCGCCCATCCCGCACCTCCCAATGAAGCGTGAATTGCGGAGAGTGGCGGCATGTATTACATATCCAACGGGAATCTAAACGCGGCGAGACGCCGCGTCTACAAGTTAACCCGGATCATATCCCAAATTCGGCGACAGCCAGCGTTCTAGCTCCGCCAGCGTCATCCCCTTTCGCTTCGCATAATCCTCGACCTGATCGCGGCCGAGCCGATCCACGGCAAAATACCGCGCGACTGGATGAGCAAAGTAAAAACCACTCACGGCGGCGGCGGGCCACATCGCAAACGACTCCGTCAGCGTGATGCCCGCGTTTTTTTCCGCCTGCAATAAATTGAACAGCGTCCGTTTTTCCGTATGGTCGGGACAGGCGGGATAACCGGGGGCGGGACGGATGCCGCGATATTTTTCCTCAATCAGTTCGTCGTTGGTCAGTTTTTCATCGCGACCAAAAGCCCAATCGTTCCGGGCTTGCTTGTGCAACGCCTCGGCAAAAGCTTCCGCCAGACGGTCCGCAAGTGCTTTCACGAGAATGGAATTATAATCATCGAGATCGGCATCATACTTCTTCGCCAATTCGTCGCAACCGATTCCGCCCGTCACCGCAAAGGCTCCGAGATAATCGGCCCGGCCACTCTCAACCGGTGCGATAAAATCGGCCAGCGAATAAAATGCGGTCTGTCCCTTTCGCTCCCATTGTTGCCGCAACGTGTGAAAGCGTGTCAGTTCGGTTTTGCGCGACTCGTCGGTGTACAGAACAATGTCATCGCCAACAGAATTGGCGGGCCAAAAACCATACACCCCCTGTGCACGGAGCGATTTGTCCTTAACGATTTTCTGGAGCAACGCCTGAGCGTCTTCGAACAATTTACGGGCTGCTTCGCCCACGATCGCTTCCGACAGAATCGCCGGATACTTTCCCTTCAATTCCCAAGTCTGAAAAAATGGTGACCAATCAATGAACGGAATCAGTTTTTCCAGCGGATAATCTAAGAGCGTTTTCGTTCCGGTGAACGACGGTTTGTCGATTTGAACCGTCGCCCAATCAGTCGCAAATCGCTTCGCCAACGCCTCTTTGTACGGAACGAGCGTGACGCTTTGTCGCTGTTTGTACGACTCGACAAGCTGCGTTTGCAGTTTTGCATTGTCGCGTAAAAAGTCCGCTCGCAAATGATCGCTGAGGAGTTTATCAACCACGCTCGTCGAGCGGGACGCATCGAGAACGTGAACCGTCGTGCCGTGATATTGCGGAGCGACCTTAACGGCCGTGTGCTTCGCACTCGTCGTCGCGCCGCCGATCAACAGGGGCAACTCGAACTTCTGTCGCTCCATTTCGCGGGCCACATGGACCATCTCATCAAGGCTCGGCGTAATCAACCCGCTCAGGCCGATAATATCGACCTGTTCTTTTTTCGCCGTTTCCAAAATCTTTTCGCAGGCGACCATCACGCCCATATCAATCACTTGATAACCGTTACAGCCCAGTACAACGCCGACGATGTTCTTGCCGATGTCATGGACGTCGCCTTTGACGGTGGCCATGAGGATTTTGCCCCGGGGCTTGTCGGCCTCGCCGCTCGCTTTTTTCTCCGCCTCCATAAATGGCAGGAGATAAGCGACCGCCTTTTTCATCACGCGGGCACTCTTAACAACCTGCGGCAGAAACATCTTGCCCGTCCCAAAGAGGTCGCCGACGACCGACATCCCGGCCATGAGCGGCCCTTCGATGATTTTCAAACCGGTCGCATATTGTTGCCGAGCTTCTTCGACATCCTGATCGATGAACTCGACAATTCCCCGCACGAGCGCATGACTCAGCCGTTCCTGAACGGTGCCATTTCGCCAGGTCGTATCTATGCCGCTCGCGACACCACCTTGGTTTTTCACCGTTTCGGCGAATTGAATGAGTCGTTCGGTGGCGTCGGGTCGGCGATCAAACAACACGTCTTCAACCCGCTCCAACAGGTCCGGCGGAATTTGTTCGTACACGGTCAACTGACCGGCGTTGACGATTCCCATATCCATCCCGGCCCGGACGGCGTGATAAAGAAAGGCTGAGTGCATTGCTTGACGGACGACTTCATTGCCACGGAACGAGAATGAAATGTTGCTCACGCCGCCGGAGATTTTCGCCCCACGACAGCGTTCTTTAATGATTCGCGTTGCTTCGATGAAGTTAATCGCGTAACGATTGTGCTCCTCCATTCCCGTCGCAACGGTCAAAATGTTCGGATCGAAAATGATATCCGTCGGCGAGAACCCGACCTTTTCGACAAGCAGCTTATAAGCTCGCTCGCAAATGCGAACCTTGTCCTCGACCGTGACGGCCTGCCCTTGTTCATCAAAGGCCATCACGACGACAGCCGCACCGTAGCGATTGACACGTCGGGCTTGCTCTAAGAATTTCTGCTCGCCCTCTTTCATGCTGATTGAATTAACGATCCCCTTGCCCTGCACGCATTTGAGACCCGCCTCCAAAATCTCCCACTTGGAACTATCGAGCATGATCGGAACGCGGCCGACTTCCGGCTCAGCGGAGATCAAGTTCAAAAACTTGGTCATCGCGGCGACGCCGTCGAGCATCCCTTCGTCCATATTGATGTCGATCACATTCGCGCCCGACTCGACCTGCTCACGAGCAACGGCGATCCCATCTTCATATTGACCATTGAGAATCAGCCGGGAGAACTTTTTGCTTCCAGTGATATTTGTCCGCTCGCCGATCATCAGGAAATTGTTTTCCGGCCGCAACGTGAGAACTTCCAAACCGCTTAGGCGAGTGAGTTCAGTCGGCGTTGGCGGGACACGTGGAGCTTTATCGGAGACAGCGTTGGCAATCGCCCGAATATGCGGCGGCGTCGTTCCACAGCAACCGCCGACGATGTTGATCCAGCCGTTGTCGGCAAATGCACCGAGCGTTTGGGCCATCATCTCCGGCGTTTCATCAAATCCGCCAAACGCATTCGGCAAGCCAGCGTTCGGATAACAACTGATGAACACGGGCGCGATATTCGACAGCTCTTCCAAATAAGGCCGCAGCTTTTCCGGACCGAGCGCACAATTCATCCCGACGCTGAGCAGGTCGGCATGAGCAATCGACTGCCAACAGGCTTCAACCGTTTGCGCAGAGAGGGTGCGGCCCCCTTCAAAAATCGTGAAGGACGCCATCACCGGCAGACGAACACCCTTATCCTCAAAATACTGTTCAATCGCGAACAAACACGATTTCAAAACGAGAGTGTCAAAGGCGGTCTCTGCTAGGAGGACATCGACGCCCCCTTCCACCAGTGCGTCAATCTGTTCGTAGTACGTGGCGACCATCTGATCAAATGTCACATCGCGATGGCCGGGGTCATTGACGTTGCCCGCGATGGAAAGTTGCTTGTTCGTCGGACCAATCGAGCCTGCGACAAAGCGTGGTTTGTCGGGCGTCTTCTTGGTCATTTCGTCGCACGCTTTTCGCGCGAGCCGAACGGCGGCCAGATTGACCTCGCGAACTTTGTGTTCGAGGGCAAAGTCGGCCATCGCAATCGCGGTCGCGCCGAAGGTGTTCGTCTCGACGATGTCGGCGCCCGCCTCGAGATACTGACGATGAATTCCCTCAATCGCGTCGGGCTGCGACAGGACAAGAATATCAATAAAGTTTTTCAAGTCCTTCGAGTGGGTGGCAAATTGCTTGCCGCGAAAATCTTGCTCATTGAATTGGAGCGCGTGGACCATTGTCCCCATCGCGCCGTCGAGAACCAAAATTCGCTCACGGAGAAGTTGCTCAAGCCGAGTTCGAGAGGCCGATTGCCGGACAACAGTCATCGAAGTTTTCTAAAAGGGTCGGAGTGATAGTAATTTCGTACGGAGCGAAATGGGGCGAAGGATTCAGCCCGAATTTTTTGTCGATTTCGCAATAACCGGCCCGCTTTCGCAATATCTGGTTAGCCGCGCCACGCAAGCGAAGCGATGTGTACCTGGGGGGACTGTAGCGGTCATTCCGCCGCAAGTCGTTATTTATCAAATAGTTGCGAATGATAACAGGCGGGATTTGCGAGTGGTTTTCGGTCAATTTACATCGGCATCAACTTCGATCATCGCACACAAACCCTTATCCTGCAAGGCTTTTCGACGAGCGTTGCAACGTCGAAGCCCAAGGGATTCTCCCCGATGCCCTCTCTACCTCACGGTGCGCTTCCCAAATTAACTAACCGTCCTAATTCCGTTAAGACTCAAGATCGTTATGACAGGAACCGATATACCCCCATACGAGAAGTAGGTCCGCTGCGCGTTCGCGCGCCAATTGAATTTTGACGGATTCCAAAACCCAAACGCCCACGATGCCCAATCCACGGGAACAACACGAGCGAATTTCACCGAACGGCGGATCGGCGGGTGCCGGATCGCACCGGTTGCCGGTGCTGTTGCGCGTGCCCGATAGTAGTTTTGCTCCAGTGATACCTAAGACCAGTCGGGCAAACCAATCAGGGAAGACATTCGCCGAGCCATCGGAAACAATTGGACGAACCGAACGATTAGTTCGGATGACCCGCATCAGGTCTGTGCTGAATCGCTTGCCCAACAACTGGGCGAAGCGGATGGCGTCCCGCGTGATGATCGTGGGCATTGCCCTTTGTTCGTTTGGTTTGATTTACTTTATGCTGCATGGTCCGTCGAAGTCGGCCCACAAAGACAAAGAGACGGCCCGCACGCCGACGCCCATCACTCCGACGATCACTGGCAAGTCATCAAGTGGTGCAAGTCCCATCATTGGAACCGCATTGTCCCCGCTGACGAAACAAGAACCAGTTCCATCCTCAGGCAGAGTCCAACCGATTCGTTCTGTTCCCGGCAACGATCCTGGCCCCGTGTTAGGAAAACCTAACGGCGACCAAGCTGCCAATCACCCCGCTACCTTGAACGGCGGCAGCAGAAATGAAACGGCAACGAACCGCGAGATTTTTTCCTGGGGGACAGCCCAATTCGACGGAACGATTATCAAATTACCGCAAGCCGAAAACGCATCAACCATCAAGCCGGGTCAACTGAAATAGCAGTCTAACTACCGCAACGTCACACATTGTCGTCTTTCGCTCCGCGAAAGGACGCCTTGGCATTTTTTCACACCGCCCAACTTGACAACCAACACCACTTCCATGAGCGCGGCCGATCAAGCCTTTATTCGAGCCTACGCCAAAGAGGCAAAAACCGCCTCCGCTGGCAGCCCGCGCCCGGATGTAAGCGATGCTCCGGCAGAACCATCGACGCCGCAGGCAGTGAATCCTCCGCACGCTCACTTTGCAAGTGTTCACTTCACGCCTACGGAAACTTCATCCGAAGCGGTCAGCGTAAATGAAACATTGCCAATCTCGCCGCCCGACGCCTTCAAGCCCCCTTCCGTGCTGTCTCCGCCGAAACCGCAATGGCGGATTGACGCCCGGCACCTGGAAACGCCGGGAAACTCCACCAATTTACCATTGTCGGCGTATGCTACTCCGGCACCCGTTGAACCGACCTTTCGTCCCGCCTACGAAGTCGACCGCTTCGTATGGCCAGCCGCTTGCGATACACTGCTCGAACTTGCTGGCGAAAGTTTTCAACAACTGGCCGAGAGCCTGCTCGACGGTGCCCGACGACATGATCGCAAAGTGATCGCCATGACAGGTTGTCGCCGCAATGAAGGTCGCTCGCACTTGTTGTTGACGTTGGCCAAAGTTTTGGCCGAGCGACGGATCAAAGCAGTGGTCGTGGATGGCGATTTTCAAAAAGGACAGCTTGCCCGACAGTTGGGACTTTCCGTGCGAGTTGGCTTCGACGATGTTCTCGCCGGTGAATCGGAACTGATTGACGTGTTGGTCGAGTCGTTGAAAGACGGCCTGTCGCTGTTGCCGCTGCACGAACGATTGTTCGATGGCGTCGAACTGCGCGACAAATTGCGAATGACCGTCGCGTTCGGCATTTTGCGCGACCATTACGATCTCGTCCTGGTCGATGCTGGGCCAGCGGAAAAACTCGACAGTCCCCGCGTTCATTGTTTCACACCAGGGACAGGCCTTGACGGCGCGATCCTCGTTCGCGATTTACGCAATACGACCGATGACGATGTGGCCCTCGCGGAGCGACTGTTGACCGAGCGGGGAATCACTTGTCTCGGCATCGCCGAAAACTTCGTGCGAACCTAAAAATCCCGTAGGTCAGGCCTGTGGCCTGACATAGACCTGACTTACGAATCTAAAAACAATTCGGATCGGTCCCATGTACGAATCTCATTGGCAACTCGACCGTAAGCCGTTTGACGGCGGCCTCGACCCAAACAGTTATTACCCGAGCGAAACGCACCAGGGCGCATTATTAAAACTGCGTTATGTTTTGGAAAATCGCCAAGCGGCGGCTGTATTGTGCGGACCAGCGGGTACCGGCAAGACGCTCCTCACGCAGCTTCTCGAACGGCAACTCTCCGCTGATTTCGCGCCGTTTGTGCATCTCGTCTTTCCGCAACTTCCCGTCGCACAGTTGATTGCTTATCTGGCGGAAGAACTTGCGCCGTCAAATAACCATGACGCAACGCCGACGATGGAGCAAAACCTGCACCGCATTCAACGTTTTCTGAGTGAGAATCATCGCCAAGGAAAACACGCCGTTATCGCTATCGACGAAGCCCAAACGATTGACGACCGCCGGACATTTGAAGCCTTGCGAATGTTGCTCAATTTTGAAATCGACGGGCGGCCCACGTTCACACTGCTCCTCATTGGACAGACCGGTTTGCTGCCGCTGATCGAGCGTATGCCGGGACTCGAAGAACGGTTGGGGGTGAAGTGCCTGCTGCGACCGTTCACGCTCGAAGAAACCGTCAGTTACGTCAGTCATCGGTTACAATTGTCCGGCGCCAAGCGAACCTTGTTCGAGCAGGACGCCTGGGAGACGTTGTTCGATTTGACGCAAGGCTTTCCACGTCGAGTCAATCGGCTGTGTGACTTGGCACTGTTGATCGGTTTTGCCGAAGAGCGAACAAGCATCTCTGCATCTCAACTCGACGCGGTCCATCAAGAATTGGTCCACATCGCGGCTGATTAGTTGAATCTCCATAAAGCCGAGACCGGTGGTCGCAGAGGGTTCACGAATTCGCGCCGCTTTCACAAAATCGGGCCGCATTCACTCTGTCGCATGGCCACCCCCCTTTCGCAAAATGGCTCAATTTTAGTACCCGACAAAAAAGCTAGTGTAGTGTCTCATAAATAGCGTTACTTATAGACGTCTGCGGGGGTTTCATCTTTAACAGGAAGGATGAAACCTATGAAAACGGCACCGGTCATTACGCTTTCGGCCGACGAACGTCAGACGCTTGCAGCTTGGTCACGTGGTCGCAGCACGCCCACACGCTTGGTGTTGCGCGCCAAGATCGTGCTGGCGGC
>JAYUFG010000005.1:0-7875 GCA_043738845.1 Planctomycetaceae bacterium | reverse complement strand
TGATCGCCTGACGTTTGGCGTTCGTTGATTTGTGTTTCGTTCACACCACTTTAACTTTGACATGAGGAACTTGTGGACCGCCGGAGAGTGGCGGCCTTTCGGAGTGCAGAGGGAACCCGCGACCCGGCTATGAGCCGGACAGCTTGGCAACGAGCTTCCGACGCTCCCCCAGTAGACCGCGGCTCTCCCTGGACGTATGAGTCGAAATGCGGTACCCAACCCGCGCATATCAGAGTGACTCCACACCGTCGCACCTTCGCCGCCCCTCTTCCGCGATCCACAAAAAACACCGATGAAATAACCCGCACAAAAAACACTTGACTGGTCCAACCATATCAGCCGGGTGGCTTCCCATATCGCTCACAACCCCCGCCAGTTGCGACCGATTGAGCGGTCGCAACACCCGTTAACCCACTCTCCGAGAGAGTCAGAGACGGGAGAGAGTTTTGGTCAAAGATGACCAGTTGGGGTGACGCCAGGGTCGGCGCGGCTTGTCGCGCGCGTCTCGGGTGGCGAGACCAAGAGATAGACGGTGCTGCTCCAACCCATTGCGGTATCTGGCGTTGAGACGAAAAAAGCCGACGCCCGGAGGCATCGGCCTTTCGTATAACCCGACGGTAGCGGAATTTCGCTACCGTCAAAACAAGTTGCGGGCTTCGCACTCCAGTCAAACACGCGCTACTGGGTTTATAAAGCGGAGAAGAGATCGGTTATGGTTTTGCAGAATTACCCGGATTTCGGCGGGATTCCGGGTACGAAACTGGCAACGCGAGGTTATGAGAGTTTGAGACTATCTGGGTTATGGGAAGTCTCGAATCGCCGAAAACGGCTCAAATTCAGCAATTCGCAGCTCTTTGGACGCGTGCTGCTCGCGGTGGATGCCCAGTCCATTTCTATCAGACGAACATGCCAGGGCACCGGCCACGATCTTCGTGTGCTCCCCATTGATCTTTCGAGCGGTCGATTTCCCGTCGCGCAGTCATCTGAAAAATAATCGGACTTCGCGCGCAGGCCAGCACCCAAACGGCATAAGTAATTATGGGAGGCCAAGCTTCGGCAACTGTCTCAATCGTCCTCCCGAGCAAATCAGTGAATGCCGAATGCTGCGAAGGTTGTGAGCACTCTACCGCTCGCAACCGCTCGATCCGAGTCTGGGTTATGACCTCGGCGGTCTTCGCACTCCGGTCAAACTCCTGCGAAACAGCAGGTCATCGAGTCCGCGATTCACCCAATGTTCGACCACATAACCCGGTAATACGCATGGCCCACATATCGGCCGGTATCCGCTCGTCCCATTAGTTGTCGGGCCGCAGTGGGCTTGTTTCTACTTGTTACACGAGCGTTACTCGATAGACGCGGGCGATTTGGTACAATTGAGCCGGACGGAGCGAACTCCGCCTGATTCGTACCGCCTGCCCGCTTCACTGGTGAACTGCCATGCTCAAGTTGATTTTTCAGTGTGCCATCGTATGGACGATTTACGCCGCTTGCTTCTGTGGCACGCGGGGCGCATGGGGCGATCCGCCCGAACCCAAAGAGCAGCCCAAGGCGAAGCCAGAACTGCTCGTCGATGAGGGCAAGAGCCTGTTCATCGTGAGTGACCGACAGGAGAAGGTCAGGGAGTTCTTCCAGCGAAACCGAGTGGTGGTCGGTGCTATCTGGCAAAACGATCTGAACAAGCTGAGCCAGGCCAAAGAGCCAATCGGGAATCTGTTCCTGAGTTATACGTCGGCCAATGACGACCCGGAAAAGGCTGACCGGTTCGGCGATACGTTCACATTGGCACCGCTGCCGCCGGAAGTGGCGGCCCTGATCGACAAGCAGGCCGAACCCAAACGAGCGGACGGCGACCGATTGGTGACGGTGATTCTTCGCCGCGACGCCGAGGAGGCAGGGCTGCATCATGTAGTCGGGCTGACCATGCACAGCCCGGTCAGCTTCTTCGTGTCGAACGAGAAGCTGAAAGGAGACGACTTCGCGCCGGCGGAGTTGAAGTATAAGAAGAAGTAGTCGCGGGGTAGTCTCCGGTCCCATCGCATCTCTAGGATTTTTACCACGATTATCCAGTTTCGGCCATTCGGTGGCTTTGCCAACCTCCGATTCGTAGCGTATAGTTGTTTGCACCAGGGGACACTTTCTACCCCTTTACGCAAACTGTTTATAAAACGATCTACGGGCGATTTAGATGGCATCCCCAACGCTGGAAAACTGGGTGGACGACCGGCAGGCGGGCGGAAAATACGCCTTTCTGCGACGCGACGCCTTGGCGGAAAGTGGCCTGTCAGGGGAGGCGGTTAAAAAAGCCTTGCAGCGTTTGGCCGTTCGCAGACGAATCGCAAAGGCCAAAGACTACTTCTTTGTGATCGTTCCGCTGGAGTATGCCACGGCGGGCGGCCCGCCCGCCTCGTGGTTCATCCACGATCTGATGGCTGCGATGGAGCGACCGTACTATGTTGGTTTGTTGACGGCGGCCGGACTGCACGGTGCTTCCCACCATCAGCCCCAGGAATTCCAGGTCGTGACGGATCGTCCCATTCGACCGATCGCGGTCGGCCGCTCACGAATCAAGTTCTTCGCCAGTCGGTATCTCTCCGCCGCAGCCGTGACCAGTATTAAGACGCCAACGGGCTCCATGCGAGTCTCAACGCCAGAGACGACGACGGTCGACCTGGTCCGCTTCGCCAAGGCGGCCGGACAGTTGGACAATGTAGCGACGGTGATTTCCGATCTCGCGCCCAAGCTCGATCCCAAGAAGCTCGTCGCCGCCGCTAAAACCGGCGGCGATTTGCCGAACGCCCAGAGATTGGGATACATACTCGACCGCGTTCGCGCCCGCGAACTGGTCGAACCTTTGCGGCTTTGGGTGGAGCGCCAGTCGCCGCACGCGATCCCTCTTCGTTCGCATCGTCGTGGCCAAGATGGCGAAGAGGATCGTCGCTGGCACGTCCTCGTCGATCAACCACTGGAGATCGAGACGTGATTCCCCAAGCAAACATTACCGCCTGGAGACGCGTGGTCCCTTGGGCCGACGACGCCCAGGTCGAACAAGACTTGGTGCTCTCACGCGCCACCGTCGAGTTGTTCACCGATCCATTGCTTGCCGGAAGGATTGCTTTGCGGGGAGGAACGGCACTACACAAGCTCGTCGTCGAACCGCCTTACCGATACTCGGAGGACATCGATCTGGTGCAGACAGAAGCGGCCCCCATCGGATTGATCCTCGACGCTGTGCGAGCAACGCTCGACCCGTGGCTGGGCAAGCCAACTCGCGACCGTGGCCCCGGCAACGTCACGTTGAAATACCGGTTCGATTCCGAGATTGCACCCGTCCGGCCCTTGCGTCTAAAGATTGAGATCAACACCCGCGAACACTTCGCGCTGAACGGCCTGCAGCGGCGGACGCTCGCCGTGCAAAACCCGTGGTTTACGGGCGGATGCGAGATCGTCACATTTGCCAACAATGAATTGATGGGGACCAAGCTCCGGGCACTGTACCAACGTCGCAAGGGGCGTGACCTATTTGACCTATGGCTGTGCCTCGAACAGCACCTCATTGATCCTCCCGACGTCGTCGTCTGCTTTCTCGAATACATGCAGCGCGAGGGACATGGCATCACGCGGGCTCAGTTCGAGCAGAACCTGCATGAAAAGGAACAGGACCGGGCGTTCATGAACGACATTGGCCCATTGCTCCGACCGGGGCTGGGTTACGATTCAACCAGTGCGATGTCGATGGTCCGAAAGTCGCTGATTGAATTACTGCCCGGCGACCCGTGGCGAAGCCCGGATGAAGACCCGCAATCGCCATCACCACGGCGACGTCGAAAGCGCGGATAAGCTGCGTCCGCGAGTGAACAGATCGCGGTGGAAACGGCATACATAACAGAGGGAGGGCGCGACATGCGCTCCATCTATCTTCTCTCGGAACGAAAAAAATGCCAGCACGCTCCATGTCTCACCCCGACGAACTGACGCCCGATCAGCGATTCCACCATGTCGCGGCGATCCTTGCCCAGGGGGTTTTACGTTGGCGACGATCAGTTCAATCCACCACCGTCGAAAATCTTTGCGAATCTCCGCGAAGGGGGCTTGAGGTTCTCTCGGAAACGAGGCTCTCTGTGTCCGTGGGTTTTGATCCCGACCTGGAGACCACGAATGCGAGGTGAAAAATGGAAGAATCGCGTGAGAGCTGTATCGCAGGAATTTTGGCCCGCGGGTTGTTCCGCGTCCGGCGATGGCACCAACGAACGGGCCTGACGGACGACCCGACCAGCAGCGGCCCCGTGCCAACGTCTAACGACAACCAACGTACCCGTGAGCCCGAGCCGCCGTTGACCGGGTGCGAAGGGAAGTTCGCAATTCAATGGCGGCAACGATTGGGTTGGTGTTGGGGGATGTGGAAGTTTTGTTGGAGGTAGCGGTGGGTGCGTTGGTGGGAGAAGAGTTGGCTTCGTCGGATTTCGGGCGATTGTGTTTGGGTTTCGTCATGCGAGACATAGGAATGGTGAGTTTGGAAATGGAAGTGGTAGATGTGGGGGCAGGTGGTTGAGTAGCTGCCGCAGCGGCGTTGAATTCGATTCGCACCGCGTCGCCGGTGGGCATGATCATTGACTTGGATTCGAGCGGCATCCACAAGTATTTCCGCCGACCGTCGTCGCAGGTCAGGATGCCGTTGTGGTCGATGAGGCCGACTTCGCGAAAGCCGAGGTGAATCGCCCGCGACAAGTATTCGCGGTTGATGTTGATCCGGACCGGGTCGCCAAATTTCAAAAACAAGTTGACGTAATCCCGACTTATTCATCCTTAGGATCGAAGGTCGAACGGTGGTACGTGCTATCGGATGACCGATCCGTATCAGTACACGCGATATCCGACGGCGTCGAAAATGTTGAGAGAATGGCCTGATGGGAGAATCGGGCAGGTGGAATTCTCGCCGTTAAGTTTTCGCCGAAAAAGGGCGTGAGCGTTTCCGCATGAAGTTGAGACTGGCCCAGAAAACAATCGCAAAAGCGGTTGGGACACGAACGAGGTCGCAGGGCCTGCTCCCAGTTCGTGTCATAAATGTTGCCGATGACATCGTCCACAAAGTGACAGCGACGCATCTCGCCCGCGTCGTCCACTGTGAACGCGAGTTCACCCGTTCGACAGGGCAAATCCCTGGATACCTTCCGCACGGCCGTCCAAGTAAAAAGTGGATCGACCGCCGCGAGCCGGGCCATTTCGTCATCGGTATAAGGTCGCGGGCGCGGTTGCTGCGCGTTGACCCACAGATAAACGTCATCGGGCAAGAACCTCCGCATGGTTTCAATCTCCGAAAGCATCTCGGTCGCTCCGACCATCCCCACGGAGAGCCGAACGCCCCACTCTCGCAACGTGCGAACTTTGGCCAAGAACCTGTCACGATCCGTTTCCGTGGGATGGTACGTTGCCCACAAAGTAAACCGATCTCGGTTACAGGTTCTCATCCAGGTCAGATCACACGACAGGTTCGTTTGGGCAGAGACGCAGGCGATGTTTGATAGTTGTGACAATTCGACAATTGCCGCGCGATACCACGAGCGGACCAGTGCTTCCCCCCAGGGAGTAAACAGGACTTGCCATTGATGGTCCGCTTGGCACCGCAACCAGGTTGTAAACCGGACCAACGATTGTTGATCGGCCAGCAATTGCGGTTCCGTCTCGTGACGCTTGGCAAACGGACAATACCGACACCCGTAATTGCAACTGGTCAGCGGCCCACGATAAAGGATGGACAAATTCATCGTCGATCTCATTCCGAGGGGACGTTCGGAAACTGAACAAAGGCTCGCAACGATTCAAGAACCGAAGGCGAGTACAAAAGTGGTCCAACGAAGTCGGAGTTTTGCAGTCCCAAAGGTGTCAACACGTATCGATCATTGTTGGCAATCAACCACTCGCGATAAATCAAGACATCGATTCCCGGCATTTCATGAAGGTCGGTACCGGGAAAACGATCTTGGAATTCAGCAATGGACAATCCTTCCGCTTGCAGCAAACTCATGATCACGAACCGGCGGCATTCCTCTTCAAGTGAAAGATGGATGCCGTGTGTCGCGAGTGAAAATTCTTCATCCGTCTGCATCACCCATTCACGTAAGATCGCGCGAATTCCTGCCTGGGTCGTGGCGAATCGAGTCGCGTAGTGAAGTTGTCGAGTGTAGGATCTTGCACCGCAACCAAGACCGATCAGGCCGTCTCTTTGACAGGTGTACGTTGATTTTGATGTGGTCGACGGACGCCGAAAACAACGGAGCGAAGTTTGCACATAGCCTCGATCTCCGAGTAGTTCGCGAGCCGCGATGTAAAGCTCCACTTGGTGTTCAACCTGTCGCATGCCCTGTTGTCCTAAACCCGTCTGAGGGCGGACAAATAAAGGATACAGATAGAGTTCATCCGGGTGGTAGTCGAGTGCCGCACCCAACGAGGCCAACCAAGTTTCCAAAGTCTGTTCCGGCGCACCGTAGATCAGATCGATGTTCAACTCCGGAAAATGGCACTCTTGAATTAAGTTCAAAGCCCGGTGTACCTCATCGACTTGTTGCGGTCGTCCAAGCTGGCGTGTTTCAAAGGGCAGGAACGACTGCACTCCCAGGCTAATGCGCTGTACGCCATAGGATGCCAAAACCTGTAAGCGATCAGCGGTGGCCGTAGCCGGGGAGGTCTCGACGGAGGTTGGAAGGTCGCGAATCGATTGGCCGAACGTGGTCTCGATCTCCGTACATAGTTTGGCCAGTTGTTGCGCCGAGAGAAACGTCGGTGTTCCGCCCCCAATCGCGAGTTGGCTGAATGTTGCCGTCGGCACCGCCCTGCGAACGACGCCCATCTGTCGCACCAAGGTGTGCAAATAATCTGTCACGATCCCTTCGGTGGGCTGCGACTGCGTAAATAGGTTGCAAAACCCGCACCGCATCTCACAAAAAGGAATGTGTACATAAAGCGATAATTGCTCCACGTTTTCATTGCGCCACGCCGCTGCAATCGGTACCGCTGGCGTCAAAGGTCGATACGACGACTTATGGGGATAGGAATAGGCGTAGGTGGACAATTCCTGCGGAATAGTGTCGGCGGGCAGCGAGTCATTCGTCAATAAATTCACACCAACGACTCCCATGAAAACTCGGCGTAGGGAACGGTCCATACATCAGGATGCGCGGTGCGATGGCCGGTCCAACCATCTTCTCCAAACAAGGTGCCGTGGTCGGACATTAAATAGGCGACACCGTTCCGACCACGTTTTCGGAATGAATCGAACAACGGAGGGAGCTGCCGGTCGACATATCGGAGTGCCGCACGTTGTGTCGCGACCGAGTCTTGGCTGGCTCCACGTACATATCCGTGCGTCGGTGGATGCGTGGCAGAGATGTTCAAGAACAAAAACAATGGTTGCTCGTGCGAAGATTCTGCGAGGGTTGCACAGACCTGACGTACTTGATCGCGTGTGGAATGAAGTTGCGTTACACTAAATTCCTGGTGCCAATAGCTGCGCTCGAAATAGGCGGGAAAGACGGCTCCCAACGGAGTGGCCGGATTGAAAAAGCCGACGCCACCAATACAAACTGTCTGGAAACCAAGGGCACGTAAGCCCGCCACGATATTGTCGCCTGTGAGACAAACGGTTTTCTCGCCGACGGAACGACTGCCGGGAAACCTCAGCGCGAAAGGTCGTGCATGAGTGCCGGGTTGGGTGGGAGTGGGCCAGAATCCCGCAAAAAATGCCGCGTGTGCCGCATAGGTGAAACTGCCGGGCGTATGACGTCGCTCCCATCCGTTCGGGATAAGACTTTTCAAATAGGGAGTCTCGCCCTCTTCCAATGCACCAACCGCAACATCATATCGAAGTGCATCGAATGTGAC
>JAYUFG010000004.1:0-7881 GCA_043738845.1 Planctomycetaceae bacterium | reverse complement strand
TGTAGGGTCCGCTGTGCGGACCGATGCAGGGATTTCATAACGCGACGATACGCCGCGTGTACAAGTTGCGAGGCTGCCTGTACAAGAGGACGGCCCATTGTAGCCATTGGTTCGCAATGGCGGGAGGGGAAACGGGAGACCGGAAATCAAAAAGGATTTGCTGAGTGCCACAAATCGCGATAGGGTACCCACGTGTGCGTACCAATGTTCAAGGTCGCGTCCGTTGCAGGTTCGCAAGAACCCCAATGCTACGGTGAATTTGCTTTCTTCCGAACGAGTCCCTAAACTAGCTGTGTAGCGTACCAATGTTCAGCGTTACGGTACGCAGGAATACGTACCCTACGGCTCCACACAGACGTTCTTTCGAGGTGCGAAAGACGAAAATGTGCCCACGTGGAACAATGGAACATTTACCTCATTCATCGCTCTCGTCTCTCTAGGTATCAGGCTCGCATGCTCACTCGCTATCTCGTTCCGTTCCATCCCAAGCGGGTACCGCATTGCTTTGCCGATGTGCTTATTATTGGCGGCGGACTGGCGGGCCTGCGGGCCGCACTCGCGATTGACCCAAAACTATCCGTACTCGTTATCACCAAACAAGCCCTGGTTCAGTCCAACAGTAATTATGCCCAAGGGGGCATTGCGGGTGTAATGGACCCGGAAGATCGCTTTGAAAATCACATCGCCGATACGCTCACGGCGGGCGGAAACTTGTGTGACCGGGCCGTCGTTGAGTTGGTCGTTCGCGAGGCACCGGAGAGAATTGCCGAACTGATTCATTGGGGAACCCACTTCGACGAAGATCATGGAAATCTGGTTCTCGGTCGCGAAGGGGGACATAGTCATCATCGCATCGTTCATGCTCTGGGCGATGCGACCGGCAAAGAAGTCATGCGGGCGGTCATCGACAAAACAAAAAACTTGCCCAACGTCGAGGTCTGGCCCGACACGTTCACGCTCGATCTGCTCACGCACGGTGGAGGTTGTCGCGGTGCGCTGGTGTGGAATAAAACGCATGGCAAAACGCTGGTCTGGGCGAAGCAAACGATCCTTTGCACCGGCGGTGCGGGACAAATTTATCGCGAATCGACCAACCCTGACGTCGCAACCGGCGACGGACTGGCCATTGCATATCGGGCGGGTGCCGAAGTTCGCGATCTGGAGTTTATGCAGTTTCATCCGACCGTGTTGTACATGGCCGGTTCAAGTCGTCACCTGATTACGGAGGCGGTTCGTGGCGAAGGGGCATATCTCATTGATCGCAATGGGTATCGCTTCATGCCGGAGTATGATCCGCGAGCGGAACTGGCTCCCCGCGATATTGTCAGCCGTTCGATCGTCGAGCAAATGGAGAAGACGCGACACCCCAATGTTTATCTCGACCTGTCGCATCTGGACGGAGAGAAAACGCGAGCCAGATTTCCCGGCTTCGCTGCGATCTGTCGCGAGTTTGGTCTCGATGTTGCTCGCGATCCGATCCCCGTCCGGCCCGGTGCGCATTACATGATCGGCGGCGTGACGGTGGACATGCAGGGGCGGACCACGATTCCCGGCCTCTGGGCGGCGGGTGAAGTCACGTCCAGCGGTTTGCACGGGGCCAATCGGTTGGCGTCGAACAGTCTGTTGGAGGGCTTGGTGTTTGGTGCGCATGCGGGCGAAGGAGCAAGCCGAGCAGCGGCGGAAATCGGCGATGACTTTCACGCCCTGCCGTTGGAAAATCCCCGGGTTGAGGACCGCGGCGAGCCGCTCGACCTGAGCGATATTCGCAACTCGCTTAAAAGTTTGATGTGGCGAGCGGCGGGAGTCAAACGCGACGCTCCCCGCTTGCAAGAAGCGGCCGAGGACGTCAATCGTTGGTGTCGCTACGTGTTGCCGAAACAGTTTGGCGACCAAGCGGGCTGGGAACTTCAGAACATGCTGACTATTGCTCGGATTATGATCGCCGCCGCACTCGCTCGAGAAGAAACTCGCGGCGTCCACTTGCGGACCGATTTTCCTCGCACCGACGACGACCATTGGCAGCGACATTTGTCGTTTCATGCGGAGTAAGTCTGTCGTCTTTGCCGCAATAAAATGCAAAATACACCGGTTCGCTGGTTTCGTCCAGGTTATTTTTTGACGTCTGTCCGGTAAAGCCTTATAATCCGGATTCAACATTGGAGAGGTCTTCACCAAACTACACAAGCGGCCTTTCGCCGCTGCTGTAACTTGTACAAGCGGCATCTCGCCGCTTCTTATCCAAAATGCACGCGGCGAGACGCCACGTGTACGAAGAGAAAGCCAATCATGTTTCGTCGCTCACGATTTTTGGAACATCGCCTGTGGTGCTGTCTGGGGCTATGCGGACTTTCTTACGGACTGTTGGCCGCGAACTCCGCCCATTCCGCCGAGCCGAAAAAGGTCGCGTTGTTAGTCGGCGTGAATAAATATCTCAAAGCGGGTTTGCGCGACTTATCCTATCCGGAAGCGGACGTGGACGCCGTCGGAACGCAACTAACGAAACTTGGTTTCAAAGTCACGGTCCTTAAAGGAAGCAGCAACGGTCCGTTGCAAGCGACCAAGGAGAATATCGAAAGGACCGCTAACTCGCTCGTTAAACCACTCGGCAAGGAAGACATCATGTTGGTCATGCTGTCGGGCCACGGTACGCAGCTCGAAGTGATCAACGCCGACAAGAAAAAACGCGAGGATGGCTTTTTCTGTCCCGTCGAGGCGGTCGTCAGTCAGCCCGAAACCCTCTATTCGCTCAGCCACCTCACCGACGACATTCTCGCCCCTAACGTCGGCATGAAACTCGTCCTGATCGACGCCTGTCGCAGCGTTCCCAGCGATCCGGCCCGCGACGCGAAAGGAATTCAAGGAAAGGTGATTACCTTGCCGGAAAACACTGCCGTCCTGTTCGGTTGTCGAGCAGGTCAGCAATCGTTCGAGAGCGCGAAACTGGGTCACGGGCTGTTCACCCATTGTTTGTTGGAGGGTCTTCAGGGTGCCGCCTCGAAAGGGGGTAAACTGACTTGGACGAACTTGGCGGGTTACGTCGAGGGACGGCTTTCCGATGACGACATGAAATCCCTCATGCCTAAAGAACGACTACAAGAACCAATCGCCGCTGGTGGCGTCGGACAATTGGTTCTGGCCAAAATCGACGTGAAGGAAACGGGAGGAACCGCTGGTGCGAACTCGGCTAAGGACAAACCCGTCAAATCGGACAAAGTGATCACGAACAACATGAACATGAAGTTGGCGTTGATTCCCAAAGGGGAGTTTTTGATGGGCTCGCCAGAATCAGAAACCGAACGCAGTGCCAACGAAAAGCAGCATCGAGTTAAGATTACAAAACCGTTTTACATGGGTGTGTATCCGGTGACGCAGGACGAGTACGAAAAGGTGATGGGCGTGAACCCGAGTTGTTTTTCGCCAATCGGTACCCATAAAAACCGCCTTGTCGGGGTTGATACGAAGCAGTTCCCCGTGGAACAGGTATCCTGGGATGACGCCGTGGAGTTTTGCCGGAAGTTGAGCAAGGCCGAGGGAAAAACTTACCGCCTGCCGACGGAAGCGGAATGGGAGTACGCCTGTCGCGCGGGAACAACAACACCCTTTTATTTTGGCAATACGCTGAATGGCGATAAGGCAAACTGCGATGGAAGCGTTCCCTACGGGACGACGGTGAAAGGCCAGTACCTCATTCGCCCGGCGCCCGTCGGGTCTTACGAAAAGAATGCGTTTGGGCTGTATGATATGTGTGGAAATATGTGTCAATGGTGCTCAGACTGGTATGACCGCGAGTACGGCGGAACGTCGCCCATCGACGACCCACAAGGGCCAAAAGTCGGCGTGTCGCGCGTCTATCGTGGCGGAGATTGGTCCAGCACGGGGGTGAACTGTCGTGCGGCAAGCCGATCCTTGGCGAATCCCGATACTCGCTCGCTCATCAGGGGATTTCGGTTGGTGTTGGTGCCGTGATTTTTAGTTCACGTTAGAAACTTGGACGAACTCTGATCTGTCTTTGGTAAACGACGAGAGGAACCCCATGAATCGTAACCCAAACATTTTCGTTCGACCTAAGTTTTCCAATTACGTCACTCTCGGACTTGTTTTCGGAACGATCTTCGTCGGAATTGCCCGCGCGGCTGAGCCCAAAAAGGTCGCCCTGCTCGTCGGCGTCAACAAGTATTTCAAAGCCGGTTGGACCAAACTTGACTATCCGGAGGCCGACGTGGAAGCCGTGGCCGTAGAACTTCGGCGGCTCGGATTTCAAGTCACCATTCTCAAAGGGAGCAGCGCGGGCCAAGCTCAAGCCACACTCGAAAATATTGAGAGTACGGCGAAAGCTCTGGTCGAACCGTTGGGTGACGACGACCTCATGCTTGTGATGCTTTCCGGTCATGGCCAACAACTGAAGTTCCCCGATCCGGCCGATCCCAAAAAAGAAAAAGACGACGGCTTCTACTGCCCCTATAAGGCCGTTCCCAGCGAACCCAAAACCCTCTTTTCGCTCAGTCATTTGACCGACGATATTCTCCGACCCAATGTTGGCAAGAAACTTGTGCTCGTGGACGCCTGTCGCGACATGCCGAAAGACCCTGGCCGCGGCGCAAAGGGGATTCAAGGCAAAACGATTGCGTTGCCGGAGAACACGGCCGTCCTGTTCGGCTGTCGATCAGGTCAGCAGTCGTATGAGGATGACAAGCTCGGTCACGGGCTGTTCACGCATTGTTTACTGGAAGGACTCAGAGGTAAAGCCGCAAGGGAAGGCCGATTGACTTGGTCGGGCCTCGCGACCTACGTAGAAGACCGTCTCTCGGACGATGACATGAAAGCACTGATGCCTAAGAGTAGTCCGCAAGAGCCGATCGCGGCGGGCGGTGTGGGGCAACTGGTCCTGGCCCGGATTGACGTGCTCACGAACAGCATCGGGATGAAGTTGAACTTGATCTCGGCGGGAGAGTTCCTGATGGGTTCACCGGAAACTGAATTCGGATCTGACGGAAAAACACACGAAGCCGATGAAAAGCAGCATCGGGTGAAGATCATGAAGCCGTTCTACCTAGGCGTGTACTCAGTGACGCAGGCGGAATACGAAAAAGTGATGGGGACGAATCCGAGTTACTTCTCATCGAAGGGGGCTGGCAAAGACAAGGTTGCGGGAATTGATACGCGGCAGTTCCCGGTGGAAACCGTCTCTTGGACCGAGGCGACCGAGTTTTGCGAGAAATTGAGCAAAACGGAAGGAAAGAAGTATCGCCTACCGACGGAAGCGGAATGGGAGTATGCGTGTCGGGCCGGAACAACGACTCCGTTCTTCTTTGGCAATTCGCTCAATGGAGACAAGGCGAACTGCGACGGGAATTTTCCCTACGGCTCGACGACGAAGGGGAAATACCTCGAGCGGCCGACCCCGGTTGGGTCGTACCCGAAGAATGCGTTGGAGTTGTATGACATGAGCGGGAATGTTTACCAGTGGTGCGGCGATTGGTACGATGGGGACTACTACGCGACGTCGCCCGCAAACGATCCGCAGGGTCCGAACACTGGCTCGTACCACGTGTACCGGGGCGGCAGTTGGTTCCGCTACGCCGCGTACTGCCGGTCGGCGGACCGTGGCAGGAGCACGCCGGGTAACCGGGACTTCTACCTGGGCTTTCGTGTAGCTTTAGTTCCATCGAGCCAGTAAGAGGCGACGGCGGAACGAGCAGCCAAGCGCGGGCGGGAACAAGGGTGTGTCCAGGGCGTAGCTCAGGTCGCGATGGAAATTTGGCATGTTAATTTGGATCAAACAGTTGGCGAAATAGAATTTAATTCAATGGCCTATCGGATCATTACCATGCCGATCGCGCACACTGAGTCAGGCACTTGTACAAGCGGCGTCTCGCCGCTTTTTATCCGCATTGCACGCGGCGAGACGCCGCGTGTACGAAGGGGGAAACCAATCATGTTGCCTCATTTCAACTCGTTCACCGGTCGTCGTTCGTACCTGCTCGTTCTGTTGGGGCTGGCCGTCAGTCTCCTGGCCGCGACCGCCGCCCGCGCCGCCGAGCCAAAAAAAGTCGCCCTCCTGGTCGGCGTCAACAAGTACATGAAGGCCGGTCTGACTAATCTGGATTTTCCAGAGGCCGATGTCGAGGCGGTCGGCACAGAACTAACCAAGCTCGGCTTCCAAGTCACAATCTTGAAAGGCAGTTCGACCGGCAAGCAACAAGCCACCCGCGAGAACCTCGAAGCCTCCGCCAACTCGCTCGTCAAACCACTCAGCAAAGACGACCTCATGCTCGTGATGCTCTCCGGTCACGGAATGCAACTCGAAATTACCGACGCCAACAAGAACAAACACGAGGACGGGTTCTACTGTCCCTACGACGCCATCACGAACGATCCGACCACGCTCTTTTCGCTCAGCCATTTGACCGACGACATTCTCGCCCCGAACGTCGGCAAGAAACTCGTTCTGATCGACGCCTGTCGCGATGTCCCCAAAGACCCCGGCCGCAGCGCACGAGGAATTCAAGGCAAAGTGATCGCCTTGCCGGAGAATACGGCGATCCTATTTGGCTGTCGGGCCGGTCAACAATCTTACGAGAACGACAAACTGGGTCATGGGCTGTTCACGCATTGTTTGCTGGAGGGATTAAAGGGCGACGCGATCAACCGAGAAAAAAATATCACTTGGACCGGACTGGCGGGCTTTGTCGAGCAACGCTTGTCTTCCGACGACATGAAAGCCTTGATGCCCAAAGACCGTCCGCAAGAACCGATCGCGGCTGGCGGTGTGGGACAACTGGTCCTCGCCCGGATTGACGTAAAGCCGATCAGCATCCCGAATATTATTCCGCCGCCCGTGACAACGACCGGCTCGACGGGTGGAAACCCGCCTCCAGTCACCACGGTCACGAAGCCCGACCCAGGTCCAGACAAGAAATCCGACGCCAAGGGAACTTTCACCAACAGTATTGGAATGAAGTTGGTCTTGATCCCGAAGGGCGAATTTGTGATGGGCTCGCCCACTTCGGAAAAAGAGCGGAGCGAATCTGAAATACAGCATCGCGTGAAAATCAACAAGCCGTTTTATCTCGGCAAGTTCGCGGTTACCCAGTCCGAGTATCGAAAGGTGACTGGCACCAACGAGAGCCATTTTTGCTCGCATCCTAATCGTGTCAATCCGCCCGTAGAGGTCGCAACCCTCGACACGACCCAATTTCCTGAGGAGAACGTGACCTGGAACGAAGCCATCGAGTTTTGCAAAAAGCTGGGCAAGGCGGAAGGAAAAACGTATCGCTTGCCGACTGAAGCAGAGTGGGAATATGCCTGTCGCGCGGGAACGACAACGCCGTTCCACTTTGGAAACTCGCTCAACGGCGACAACGCCAATTGCAAAGGGGACTTTCCCTATGGCACCAATACCAAGGGAAAAGACCTGGGCCGTCCCACGACGTCCGGCTCGTACAAATCTCCGAACGCCTTTGGATTGTACGATATGCACGGCAATGTAGGTCAACTTTGCCAAGATTGGTCGGACGCCGAATACTATGCGAAATCGCCGCCGAATGACCCTCAAGGCCCCACGACGGGAACTTCTCGCGTCGTTCGCGGCGGAGATTTTACCGCGATTGCCGCAAACTGTCGGTCGGCCAGTCGCAGCGAACAATGGCCCGACAACCGTAATACTTGGGTCGGCTTTCGCGTGGTTTTGGTTCTGACTGTGGAATGAATTTCGGCCCCTCACCGTAGGTGGTCGGTTGGTTTCTTAATAATTTGCAATGGAGGACCGGTTTATGTTCTCACTTCAACGCAAGTCCTGTTCGTGTTTCACGATCAGTCTGATGGCGATCATCGCCAGTCTGACTTTCGTCGGCAATCCAGCCTTGGCCGCCGATCCTGTGC
>JAYUFG010000003.1:0-20819 GCA_043738845.1 Planctomycetaceae bacterium | reverse complement strand
GTTGTTGATCTTTCCAGCGACGATGAATCCACCAGTATTGTTCGGGCGAGCGGCGGATCACCTCTTCCAGTTTGGACGTGTACCACTGCGTTAGTTCGCGAACGCCGCGCGTCTCGGGATCATTCCGCGCCGGATCGGCGACGGCCGTTACGTCCATTTCATAATGGAGTGGTTGATTGCTGAGCCGCCGGGCCGACATCACCGCCAGGGGTGCGTTGTGTGCGAGCGAAAACAGAGCAATCGCTTTATGCGTGCTGGCGGGCCGACCAAAAAAATCAACCCAACACCCCTTTGGCCCCGCGTATTGATCGGCCAAGATCGTGAGGGTTCCGCCCGACTCGAGAACTTGATTTGCCTTTTCTGCACTTCCTTGCTTCGGCAAAATAAACTGTCCCTTGGAGCCGCGAAATTCATTCAGCCACCGATGCAGATAAGGATTATCCAACTCGCGGGCGATCGACCATGTTTCAAAATGAAAAATACCAAAGATATACGCCCCCAATTCGAAATTACCAAAATGGGCCGAGACGACCACCCCCGGCCGGCCATCGAAAAAGATTTCGCTCGCCCGATGACCATTCTGAAAAGAAAAATAATCACGCCAATTCGTGTCGTGAATTTTTCGTGGCACGTGGGCAATCTCGACCACCATCAGGAACAAATGTTCCCACATCCGACGAATGAGTTTGCCCCGAGCGCGGTCGGTCATTTCCGGAAAAGCGTGTTGGAGGTTTTCCTGCACGACTTCCCGCCGGAGCTTGACCACATCGGCCGCCAACCACGCCAGAAAACGGCAAGCCCGGTGACACGTCGCAAGTGGCAATGCCTGTATCAGACAGACAAACCAGCGAACTACGAGATACGTCAAGTAATTGAGAACCTGTTTGCGGCGCATAATGCGATGTTGAACGGGGAGACAATTTGATCGGGTTCACAAGCGAGCCGACCGATGGGGCATTTTCGCATGAACGGCGATTTGAGCAAAGCCCGATTTTTTTGAAACGAGCAATTTGGAAAAAGTACTTCTGGAATGCTGCGCGTCGCTGATGTTGAATACCGAGCGTTGGTTGACACCTATTACTTCGCCGTTTCCGCAACTTCGCCCTCTTGCATGCGGTCCAGTATCGGTTGCATGTCCTTGAAGATTTCACCTGCCGAAGGATGAAAAACTTTGCCGACGAGCAGGTCGGTCAAATTTCCTTTGTGTTGCGGGAACTCTTTCATGAACTGGCCAAAGCTGAAATTATCGTTGTAGAACGCAAAAACCAGTTTGCGAATCCAGTGCATTCCGGCGGCAAACGGCTCGACCCAGCGGCCCAATCGTTCAGCGGAAGTGTCGCCCGTGGTCAGCGCATCGGCCACACAGTCGGCGGCCAGTTCGCCCGACTTGAGCGCGAGAAACACGCCCGACGAATAGATCGGATCGAGAAACGCGAAGGCATCTCCGACCAAGACCCAGCCATTTCCGGCGGGCTGCTTTGAGGCATACGAAAATTCTCGTAAGACGCGAAAATCATCGACCCGCTCGCCGACCGCAACACGCGATTTGGCCGCGACACAGTTGTCGAGTTCTTCGTTGAAAATCTGTTCGGGCGTGCCGCGACCTTTGAGCAAATAGTCAACATTGCCGACGACGCCCACGCTCACAATGTCGTTGGCCAGCGGGATGTACCAAAACCAACCTTGCTTGTCGCTGGTGTGCAGAACGAGCGTGGCCCCTTCGTCAAAACCGGCTTCGCGACGGGCACCCTTAAAATAGGTCCAGATGGCCGACTTGCGAAGTTCAGGAATCGATTGGACAAGTTTTAGTCGGTTGGCAATAAATGCGACCAGCCCCGACGCATCGACGATCACGCGACTGCGAAATTCTTGAACGGTCCCATCGGCGGCTTGAGCTTTGACACCGACCGCCCGGTCGCCCTCAAACAGAACTTCCATAACGCGAGTTTGATCGCGACAATCGGCCCCTTTTTCGCGAGCGTTGTCGAACAGCATTTGATCGAATTCGCTACGGACAATCTGCCACGTTTGCGACGACTCATGGTCGTACTGCTCGAAGAAGTAAAATGGTTGTGATTCCTTGCCCGTCTGATTGACGAATTGCACACTGTACTTTTTGGTATGGTGGCTCTGTTTCATTTTGTCGAGTACGCCCAGGCGTTGAAACGTCCAGTACGCCTCAGGCATGAGAGACTCGCCCACATGAAAGCGGGGAAACTTCTCCCGCTCAAGGAGCAGCACGCGATGCCCTGCCTGCGCCACGAGCGCGGCGACGGTCGTGCCCGCTGGCCCGCCGCCAATGACTATGCAATCGAAAGTGAGAGAATCGTTCGTCTTCATTTGGTTTATCCGCGCCGACCGTGGACGGGCGGGCTAAGCGGGAGTATTCGATATTTTACGCATCCATCGGTGCCACAATTTCCAAAAGTTCGACCGCTGGTTGACCGTTGCAATTTATCAATGCGGTACGACCGAACGTCGTCACCGTCGCCGAAATGCCAAAGTAGTTTTGCAAATCGCTCCCCGGCGTAACCTTCCACAACTTGGTCAACTGTATTTCCCGCATAACATTGTGCTGAATTAACACCCGACCGAGCGGAATTTTTTGCGATTCGATTTCGCGACGAACCTCGGCACTCACATAGGCAAAATCGAGCCGGACGATGCCGAACTGGACAACTTTGCCATCGCTTTGACGGGCCAACAGTATTTTTCGTGCGTAATGCGAATCTTCAATTTCAGTTTCTAAAACCCGCACATCCACCGGCGAATGATGAAAGGCCTCGACCGTCTCGGTCATGTGCCCTTGATGAGCCAAGAGCGTGCGAAACGGGGCGGGCATTTCCTCGGCACGGACCTCCGCAAATTTGCCTAGGTTCTCTGGCGCGTCGTAAAACAACCGCACCAGCGTCATCAAATCAGGTCGAGTGCGGGGTGAGGACACAGTACGCAAATTTGCAAAAGGAGGGCGTCGGGTACCACTGGCACACTCAAAAACATTTACGACGTGGGAACGGATTTCAGTGGCACGAATTTCGTCAACGGAATCGGTTCAATCTTCGGGACGACGGCCGTTTCATGCTGCTCTAAGACGGTATCAATCAAGTAGTAAAATAAGCGACGCAACTCCTCTGGCTCAAGCGAATCGGCGACCGCTTCGGCACGCTCGCGATATTTATCGACCAGTCGCGCCGCCTTTTCAAACACGCCCGCCTGTTCGTATAAGCGGCGAATGTTTTGCAAATTGGCAGGCGACAACGGTTTCAATTGCGACAGCGTTTCCAGTTCTTGGCGATTTTCGGCCGACAGACCTTCCAACGCTAAGGCCCACAGCACGGTGGGCCGTCCGCCGACCAAGTCTCCGCCCGCCGTGAGCTTGTTGTGATTATCTCCGTCCCAATCTTTGAGATCGTTGAGAATTTGAAAAGCAACGCCCAGGTGTTGGGCAAATTGGCTGATGGGTTTGCTGTATTTTTCGACGCTCCCCGCCAGTCTCGCTCCGCAGTACAACGCCGCTTCAAATGCGGGAGCGGTTTTCAAGGCATAAATTTTCAAAGCGTCAATCGGCTTGAGCGATTTTTCTCGCGAATCTCGCCAGAGCAACTCGGCACCTTGTCCTTCAGACAATTTCATGTGGGCGTCGGCCAAGCGGTCCAAAATATCGGCGACGACTTCGGCTCCCAGCGTTTTCATTTCGCGACTGACCAAGCGATAACCCATCCCAATCAAATAATCGCCGACGTTGATCGCCGTCGAGAGACCGTAAGTCTTGTGCAAGGTCGGCTCGCCATAACGAAATGGGTCGTCGTCTTCAATGTCGTCGTGAACGAGCGACGCTTTATGAAACGTCTCAATCGACATCGCCACACGCTTGATCGCATCGGGCAAGCTGGTTAAATGGGCCGCACCGCCGAAACTCGTGGCGTTTCCACCCGTCAGAGCATCATAAACGGCGAGCGTGATAAAAGGACGGGAGTGCTTGCCCCCCTTGGCGAGAAAGTCGTAAGCGATAGCCTCCGTGCCAGCGACCGGATCGAGACCGCCCACGCCGTGACCGTTGGCCTCGGCCAGACTTGGCCCGCCGCGAAGTCGGGGGACGATCCGTTCGAGTTTTTTGCGTTCAAACAGACTGGCCGCTTCCCGCATGAGGTGAACGTAACTTGTCGTCTCCACGGCGGCCGCCTTTTGTTCGAGCCGCACCATTTGATCGACCCAATCTTCATCGACCGACGTGTTGCGGCAGTCGCTCGACAGGAGTGGGACGGCCATGCAGGGAATTCCCGCCAGGAGAATTTTGTCGATGGCCTTTTCCAAGACGTTCAAACAGGCCACGCCGACAATCGCATCGACGTAGCCACTGATAATTATTTTCAAGACAATCGGCGAGCCTTCGGCGACGAGTACCTTGTAGCCCATGTCCTCGGCAATCGAGCGGAAATCGGCGATGCTACAGGCCCCGCATTGACGACAGTCCAGTCCAAACTCGTCGTAATCGGCGGGACAACCTTCCGCATGTTTCAAACAATGGGGCAACAACAGCAACCGACGCGACGGAGGCGCGGCCGCCACCTGATCCCGCCAAAACTCCGAAGCCAAGATCACCATGATCCAACCGAGATAACCCTCTGGCTGATTCGTTTCCGCCAGGATCGAGCGGGCGACCACTTCCATTTCGTCTTTGCCGAGTGGGCGAGACTTGTCGAGTTTGGCCGTGACTTCCGCACATTTTGCGCGGAGCGATTCTCGCATTGCGCGGCTTTGCGGGACGTCCTTCAAGTGGCTCGTCTTGCGGCGTTTCGATTTCTCGACGGGGGCGGAAATCTCCGACCCTTGGTCCAGATTTGATTCCGTGATTGCAGTCGCCAAGGTGTGCCTCTGGTTGGATTTGCTCGTGACGCTGAACGCGGGGCTGGCCAGTTCTTAGCCCCGTTCGCGCGCTCAGACGGTTCTCATTTAACAACGCTCAACGGAAAATGGGTCGTTTTCGCTCACGCGAAAACTATACGTGCTGGACCGGGGTTGGCTGGGAACTTGTTGGTGGGCGAAGTCGGGTCACGGCGGCTCCCAGGGCGGCCACCGTAAACGTCAAAGGATACAGTCTCTCATAATACCACAACTTGGCAAAGTAGAAACCGATGGGCGAGCAATCACGGTGGCGATGCCCCTCAACCGCCGAGACAAGCCATTCAAGTCCTTTTTCCACAACGGTTTGCGGCACGTACTGCGGCCCCAGCGAGGCCAAGGTTTCGAGAGCCAAAGCTGTCTCCTCAATGCTCGAAACGACCGCTGGTTCGACTTTTTCCGCCTGGATGCGACGCGACTTCGATTCGTCCGGTGAGGCCTGTCCGTTTTTGGGCGATGCCATTATTGAAATTGCCGGTTGCAACTTTGGTCCGCCGCCCCAACCGCCGTCGGCGTTTTGATGTTCCACGAGCCAAGCGATTCCCCGCTTCGCCGTCACCCCATCCAGCCGCTGTAGATCGCGATAGGCCAGCAATACGCGAGCCGTTCCATAAACCGGATTTTCTTCCTGCGGATCATGCTGATTGCCGAACCACAAGGGAACCCAACTTCCATCCGCCCGTTGCTTTTTTTCCAGATAGGCAAAGCCACGCTCAATCGCGGATCGTTGAAGTGATCGAAGTGTAACCTCGTCTACTCGCGGAATTTGAAACGCCGGATCGACCGGAAGCGAATCATCCCGCCACGCCCACATCGCCCGCATCGCATGGGCGGTCAAATCGGCCGCACTGCGATCAAACGGCAACGCCCCCCAGCCCCGACAAAACGTCGGCCAACCTCCATCGCGATTTTGCAAATCGAGCAGCCATTGAATCGCGGCCCGAGCGGAGAAGGAACTTTTTGCCGTTGCGTTTTTATCCGTTTTCACAACGCCCCTCCACTTTGCCAATGCGAGCAGCGCACTGGCCGTGTCGTCGGCGTCGGGAACGGCACCACTCAAATCGCTCCAGCCCCATCCGCCCGGTGCCGCTCCCGTGAAGGGATGCTCGACCCGGTGTTGACACGACCCAACCCAATCGAGACAGTTCGCGTACCAGGCCGCAGACTTATCGTTGCCCACAGCTTCAGCGGTCTCGCCCGCAACATCACAATCGAGTGCATTCAACGCCAACGTCGTGTTCCAGGTCGCCAAGTTCGTATCAATCGGCCAACTTCCATCGGGTCGCACCGACGCGACCAAAAAATCAAGGCCGCTCAGGGTCACGGGGTTTTCCACGAGATTCATGCTTGCCAAACTCATCACGACGAAACTGGTCAGCGGCGTCGCCTCTAAATATCCGCCACTGTCGGGCTGCATCTCTTTCAATACGCGCAGGCTTTTAGCAATCGACCGCCGACGCATCCAACGAATAAGCGGGTTCATTGGCGGTCGATGATAAAATCGACATTGGCCAATCGCCACGAGGGCGGGAATTGCATAGCTCACAACCGGCAGCCGCAGGAACTTAAAAAACCCACGCGGCAAACAAGCCAGTTCAAACGGCAACGCCGAGACGTCTCGCCAAGGGACCATGCCCGCCAAGGCGCAGTTCGTCAAAATCGGCACGGCGAACGTCTTGTCTTTGCCATATCGCTTGCGAAGCCCTGCGATCTCTCCCTGAGCTTGCGTGTACTCAGCCGCTCGCGTGAGAAGGTCGGCGTGTTTGGCGGGAACCGCCGTCAAATGAAAAGCCGCCCGGACGAGCATCGTCGTTGCAATGTTCGACGTGCTGAGATCGGTATCACCCCAGCCGCCGTCGGGATTCACATGTTCGGCCAACCAACGCATTCCCGCCAAGATCAGATCGTTGAGTTGCTGGCGACCATCGGGCGTCCCCCAGCGTGTTGAACCGTCGGGTTTGGCATGTCGCGCGGCGAGTGACAGTGCGCTGACGGCCGTCGCGGTGGAGAGGGCGGAACTCGCCAACTCGCCGATCCAATGGCCGTGCGCATCCGCTGCGGCGAGGAGGTCGCGCTGTGCTTTGTGGTGTGCCGCCGCCAACCGCCCGAACTCGACCATATACCGCCGCTTGAAGAACCGACAAATTAGTCCCGACGTCGAGACCGAAAGATCGTCTTAGTTTACGGTCTGGAAATCGCCCCGTCGAGTCGGCGGTACAATCCGCTTGAATTCTCACACCTGCTTGGACGAAAGGGTCAACGACTATTTGGGCGATTCCTTGGGAGTCTCTTTACGACCTTGAAGGAGGGCCGCTTTCGCAGCGAGTTCTTTGTACTTTGCAACCACGTCGGGACCAGCGGAGGCGGCCCCCGTCGCCAAGACGGAATTGAGCATTTTTTCCGCCAACAGGGCCTTGGCAGCGGAATCTTCTTTTTTCTTGGCCTTCAATTGTTCAGCCTCAAAGACGAGACAATTCGCTGAGTTGTAGAGAACCTCATAATACTCGGGCGAACGTTTCGTACCTAACTTCGCTCGCAGTTGGGCCCAACTGGTCGCCGCTGCATTGAAGTCGGCTGCGTCGTTGGATTTTTCCGCTTTGTCTTGCAGAATACGACACTCAAGTAAACGTGGTTCCAGCGCGTTGGGGTTTTTGGCGATGATGGCTTTGGCACTCTCTCTTGCGCCGTCGAAATCGCCGCTATTGCGTTTCAGGTCAATTTGATTGGTAAGAATTCGCACCTCAGCCTTAGCTAAGGCTTTGCCGTTTTCCGAGTTGGGTTCTTTCTCGATGATGTTCAAGAGGGATGAATATTGTTGATTGGCCCGATCCAGATCGCCAATGTTCGCGAATGTTTCGGCAATCAGCAGCAAGCTCACGGCCGAAAGCTGCTTGCGTTCCATGAGTTTACTGAGGATTGTCCCCAGCATTTTATTGGTGTCGGCGAGTTTTTTCTCCGACTGAGCAGACGGTTTCGTGGTGACGTCGGCAACGGCTTTTTTGCGTTCTAAGTCGAGGAGTTTCGCGAACTCCATGAGGACATTATTCACTTGCGGCGTGTCCGGTCCCATTTCGATCATCTTCAAACCGACTTCGCCCGCCTTGGCCAAATCATTCTTGGCCGAGTAGGCCCGCACGGCAGCGGTAAAAACGCGGAGTGTGACGGCCGAGTCAAATTGGTCAGACTTTTCCGTCGAGAGGACATCAACCAGGGACTGTAAGTACTGCACCGACTTGTCGGGTTGGTTCCCTTCGAGTTCGATCTCGCCCAGGAGCAGTTGCGTATCGAGCAGTGCTTTCGGGAAGGGCTTCCCCGGCTCCTTGGCTTTTTGTTGAGCCGCGAAACTGGCCAGCAAGAGTTCGACCCCCTTCTTCCGGTCGGCGATCATTTGTTCTTGATTTCGATCACTCTCCGACTTTTGTTTTTCCTGTACATAGCGATACCACAACGTCCGGCCCGCACTGTGTTTGGCGGCAGCGTATTTTTCGGACTTGATGTTCACCCCGTCATAAGCCTTAACCGCCTCGTCCAGTTTGCCCATCACCAGATACGCCTGCGCGAGCAACATGCGGGAATCGTCGGCCTCCGGCTTGCCGGGCCATTTGGCAATGGTCGTTTCGGCGTTCTTGTTCATACGGGCCAGATGGGTCGCTTCCGCTTCTTTGTCCGGCTTCTCAGCATTATGGGCCTCGAGATACAAACCAAACGCCGCTTGCACACTCATCGCCGAGGACACCGAGCCAACGTCCCCCGCGTCGGGATCGACCGCTACCTTTTCCGCAATTTCGAGTGATTGCGCATATTTTTTTTCTGTATACAATTCGCGGGCAATGTTGAATCGCACAAAGGCCAGCTTGCCCTTAACTTCTGTCAGGGTGGCAGGCGGAGCATTCTTAGGAGCCAAGGACAGTGCTAAAACGAACATTTTTTCCGCGTCGGCCCAATCCTTAGTGCGTAGAGAATTATCCCCCAGGGCCAAAGCTTCTTCCATTGTTTTCGGATCCTGCCCGGCCGATTTATTGCGACCTTTGAATATCTGCAATGCCTCAAGCTGATAGTCGCTGCGGATTTTGACCATGTCCTTGAGCATCGTTGTAATATCATTTTCATAGCGGAGCTTGTTCTTGCCCGTGGCTTTTTCGACGGCAACAATTGCGAACTTGACGTACTCAAGCTGGATTCCCTGATAGAAATTCTGCACGACGTTCTTACGGCTTTTCTTGTAGGCGTCGAGCCAAGTCTTAGCTTCGGTATCGAAGTCGTCAAACTTCTTCTGTTTCAACAGCAGTTGCAAGCGAGCCAGATGCAGTTCCGCAAAGAGCGGATCAATCGGCGCGTCGGGCTTAAGTTCATTCAGGTTCGGGCCATAACTGGCCACTTCGTCGTAGATGTCTACGGCTTTATCGACGTTGCCTTGTTCCTCTTCGACTTTGCCGTTCCACATGTGGGCGGCCAAACCGTAAATGTTTTCGCGGTTTTTCTGAAAGATCGAGTCGAATTCCTTCGCGGCACCTTGCAGCAACTTCACGCGAATAGGATCCTTTCGATCCGCCATTGTGCGGGCGATGTAAACGTCGGTGAGTGAAACCTGAAAGCGGGTTTCAATGAAGTTGCTAACCGCTGTTTCATACTCGTCGGTTTCCCTTTTCTTGGCATTTTTCCCGGGGACTTTCAGCCCATCAAGTTTTTTCTTAAACCGCTCAAGGGCCTGTTGAAAGCGGGGCTTGGCTTCCTCAAACGCGGCCCGCGCTTCCGCCGTGTCGTTACCTGCTTGCTCCTTATTGGGATTGATCTTGGCCGACGCGAGCAGTGCAAGTCCTCGCCGCTGCGCAGCCAGTGCCGAGCCTAAGACGGCTTTGGCGACATCGGGATGGTTCGGATGCTCTTTGAGAAACTTGTCGAGGTACTTCTTCGATTCGACTTTAGAGGCCGTCGCTTCTTTCTCGCCAAAAGCATTCCTCGCTCGAGCTTCATACGAGTTGTAAAATTCCAAATCCCACGTATCCTTGAGTTCCTCCGGGATGCGCTGCTGCTTTTCCAACTGCTGCATGTACTCGACGGCCGTGTCGCCGTAGCCCGCCTCTTGCAGGGCGTGGACAAAATCGACGACTTGGTCCGCAGCCGGGGCCAACGAAGAAAGCCAACAAATCACCAGTAAAATTGCGCTGACACGTAGGCGGAGCATAGACATCCAGAAGCGAAATAGAAGTCCGAACGAGAGTGATGACGCTCCCCTTAATTTCCTCCAAAGCTGCGGCCGTTGCAACCCCTGGAATACACGCTCACTTCGCCTCCGAGCGGTTGCGCTCCTCCTGATCAAGCTGAAACAGCGGCAAATAGCGGTAATAAACCTCCAGGGTCAAGCACGACAGGCACGTCACCATCAGCCGCCCTCCCGCCGGACCCCAGCGATCATTGCTCGGCCGGGCAGGATCCCAGCTTCCCGCCGCACACCCTTCGCGAACTTGTGATTCCGTCAAAATTTTTCGCATCGCCCGATTCCATTCGTCCCATTGTTGGCCTGGAACGTTGTGCATGACCTGCGTCGCATAGTACCAGTAATAGATGTCCCGTTCTCCGTTGTTGGGCAGATGCTTCAGCAAGTAGTCGAGACCTCCTTGCAGTTTCGGATCATCTTTTCGCAGGTGCAAATACTGGCTACAAAGCAATCCGACCGAGGACATCGTCGGCGTTGCACCGCCACCCGGCTGATATGAAAACTGTTCGCCATAGTTTCCGGACGAACACGACTTCAACCATTTATCGGCTCCGTCGAAAGCCGACTTAGGGACATTCAGATACGCCATTTGGGCACTCTTAAGAGCCATGACCTGCCACCCGACGACCGACGTATCGCCATCTTGTCCCGGTTCATAACGCCAACCACCCGTCCCGGCATTTTGTGCCGCGACAATGAAATTGATGGCCGCTTGCGCCGCGCGGCCGGTTTCTTTTTCACGCGGCGACATCGCATACGCTTCGCACAGCGCGATAGTGGCAATCGCATGAGCGTACATGTGGGCGTTTCCTTTCGAGCCGACCGCCAAATCGCCATCCTTCGGATTCTGATGCGAGACCAGCCAATAGACTCCGCGACCGACGTTCTCTTGATACGGTCCTTTTTTCTCGCTTGTGCAGCCCGCCGCCAGGAACGGAAGCAGTCCAAGTCCCGTCGCACCCGCGTCGGTTTCCGACTCTCCGTGGCCTGTGCAGGTCTTGTCGGTACACTTTTTGTCGAACTCGCTGAGGCTCCAATGTCCGTCGGGCAGTTGATGCCGGCTGATCCAATACAGGGCAGCGGCGACGGAGCGTTCGGATTGCGGGGTGATTCCCGTTCCCGGCCTGGGCGTACCACGCTGACGTAAGGGCGTTCCGGCCAATGGGCCAGTTGGTCCATTACCCTTGCCGAATCGATACGGATCGTTATTGCCCCAACATCCAATGGACACCTCCTGTCGTTCGCCGGTTGTGCCGGGGACAAGGACACCTTCTTTTCCACGTCGGCCACCGGCATTAGGCGACGTTTCATTCGACTCCGATTCCCCACCAATCGACGGCGGCGGATCGTACTGCGTAATATCGGTCGCAGGCGGTGGCGGCTCCGGCGTTGATGGAATGATGGTTGCGTCGATGTGAACCAACGTGTCCGAATTGTCTTTCGGCTCGATCATCGCTGCATCGAATTCTTCCGGCGGAAATGTCTCGTCCTGTTTTCGCGTCCCGAAATTACTCAGAACCAATAGAACGACCAGCAGCACCACCACATGGCCCGTCAGGCTGGCCAAAAACCAAGCCGCCTCATACCGCAGCCAATGTTTAACATGTGCCAGCGGTGACAGCCCAAGATCATCGACCACCGACGGCAAGGCCGAATCGTGCATCTCCATGACAGCAACTCCTCGCGAAACAATGGGCAGTCCGGGTCGAGCGTCCAAAGTCACTCGCCATGTGCGTAGAATCGCTCCCTTGCCGCCAAATTATTCCCGTCCGCACAGATTCCACCCCAACTATTTTTTGGGGCCAGAACCACCTCGCCCAGCCAAGTTCGCCGCAAACGATTGGAAGTCCGTGTGGCCAGTGGTGAGCGTTTGGGAATGAATTGAAACCGTAGGGTCCGCTGTGCGGACCAATGTGACGCGTCACCTGTTTTACATCTGAGCCGAGATTCCCCACCGGTCACAGCGAACTTCTTCGCCTCACCATTGTCCTCTCTAACCAATGCTGTTCGTCGTCGGCCGGCGGCACTGTGACCTCGTGAATACGATTGGCTTGCGGTGTTCCGTGTACGGGTTCAAAACTGGCGGCGAATTGCGAGTGGTTAGCTCAACGGATAGAGCACCAGACTACTAATCTGGCTGTCACAGGTTCGAATCCTGTACCGCAAAGGGTCTTGGAAACCCTCCGCGCGCGAAAGCGTCCAACCTGTCGCCGAAGGAGCTGGGTTGTCGTAAAGTCGGCGTTTGCGAAGACGATGCGCGGGGCGGCGAAAGTCGCCACCGAACAAAATCTCGCGACGCAACATGTTCGCAGGCTATGCAGTGCGTTATTCCGCGATTGTGAACAGAAAGTGAACCCCGGCGAAAGGGACGTGTCTGTGAGGAGCCTTGGTTTTTCACAACACGTCAACGACCGCTGGAAGAAGCTTTTTCGCCGCAGTCGTGAACACAAAACTCCGCCGAGCAACAGGGGACTGAGCGTTGCAACCCAACTCCAACGGCCTTTTTAAACAGTGAGCATTGAACAATCAACATTCAACAGAGAACAAGCGACGCATCGCAAACACTATCGACGACAAGTCGTCGGCTTGGTAAATACGGCATGTCGATTTGTCTTCGCATTAGTTTTGCGTTTTGCATTCTGACTTTTTGTATTAAATTCATCATTCATCATTCATCATTCATCGTTCCTCATTTCCCCCGTTTCCTTCCATGTTCCAGCGCATTCAAATCCGCAGCTACGAAATCGGCCTGTACTTCCGCGAACGCGAGTTCGTCGGATTGCTCGAGCCGGGTAAGCACCGGTTCTTCGACCCGTTCGGAAAGGTGCAGGTCGAGATTGTCTCACAACGTAACCCGTGGCTCGTTCACGAACAGCTTGACGTGATGATCAAGTCGGGCAGGTTGCAGGGTCGTGCCGAGGTCATCGACCTGAAGGACCACGAGCGGGCACTCGTCTGGATCGAAGGTCGGTTCAGCCACATCTTGCCGCCGGGACGCTTTGCGTACTGGAACACGCACCGCAAGGTGCGGGTGGAGATCGTGGACGCGCGAGCCGCTCGTTTCGTGCATCAGGAACTGACCGTGATCGCTCGTTCGCAAATGGCCGACCAAGTGTTGGAAATTGCGACGGTCGAACCGCATCACGAAGGAGTGTTGTTCATCGACGGCCGGTTTATCGAAACGCTGCCGCCAGGACGATACGCTTTCTGGAAGAACGTGGCGCAAGTCAAGTTCGTTCAGGAAGACCTGCGCGAGGCGAACTTCGATGTTGTGGGTCAGGACATTATGACCCTCGACAAGGTCACGCTCCGCATGAATGCCGTTGTCACGTTTCGCGTGATCGACGCGCGACAGGCGGTCAGCACGGTCGAGAATGTTCGTCAGGCGTTGTACCGCGATGCCCAATTGGCGTTGCGGGCCATCGTCGGATCGCGCGAACTTGATTCATTCTTGAGCGACAAGGATGCCGTTGCGAACGAACTGACCGAAGCAGTTCGACCGCGAGCGAAAGCTCTCGGCCTGGAACTGCTCGCGATGGGAATTCGCGACGTGATCTTGCCGGGCGAGATGAAGGACCTGTTGAACAAGGTGACCGAGGCCAAGAAGGCGGCCGAGGCCAACTTGATTTTTCGACGTGAGGAAACGGCCGCCATCCGCAGCCAAGCCAACACGGCCAAGCTGCTCCAGGACAACCCAACGCTCATGCGTTTGCGGGAGTTGGAAGTTTTGGAAAAGATCGCAGCCAACTCGAAGCTCAACATCATGTTGGGCGACAAGGGTCTCACCGACCGCGTGGTCAATCTGTTGTAACCAATTTGCGATGGGGCGAAACTTTCGCCGTCATCGCTGTATTAAACCTCTCGATCGGGCAGTCGGCTCGGTCGAGAGGTTTTTTGTTTTTCGCTGGCCCTGGATGAAAGCCGGTTTCTGCTTTACGATACCGACATGAGCGACGACCGTTCCAATGCCGATCTCCCGCCGGAACAACATGATCCTTATGCGGCGATGCGAATTCGCGATTTTCGCCTGTATCTGACCGGAAATTTTTGCTCGCTGTTCGGAATGCAGATGCAGACCACGGCCGTTATGGCCACGATCTATGATCGGACCGGTTCGACGCTGCATGTCAGTTTGGTCGGGCTGGTTCAGGTCATTCCGGTCGTCCTCCTGGCACTTGTGGCGGGACAAGTCGCAGATCGTGTCAATCGCAAGCATGTGATCATGGCCATGCTGACCATCGTCGCGACCGCTGCACTCGGCCTTTCGATTGCGACCCAAATACAAAACGACGCCTGGGCCTTGGTCGGAATCTATTCGTGCCTGTTTGTAACGGCCATCGCCCGTGCGTTCGGTCAACCGGCCAAATCGTCGCTCATGCCGCAACTTGTTCCCCGTGATCGTTTTGCCAACGCCATCACTTGGAATGCGGGAGCGTTTCATCTCGCGTCGTCGTTGGGACCAGCCTTAGCCGGTTTGCTCATCGCTTGGCTCGGCGGAACAACGCTGATTTTTTACTTCAATATCGCCGTGGCCACGCTCTATTTCGGACTGCTGACACAAGTCAATTACACGCAAGCACCCAGCGACACGCCGATGACGCGGGAAAGTCTCCTGGCGGGTGTGCGATTCGTGCGGGAGAATCGACTGATCCTGGGGATGATGAGTCTTGACATGTTCGCCTATTTGTTTGGCGGTGCGGTTTCGTTGTTGCCATATTACGCGAAAGATGTACTCTTCGTAGGTAAGCCGGGCTTGGGCTGGCTGATGGCTGCTCCAGCGATTGGATCGTTCGTGATGTCGATCATACTTTCTCGCCGCCCACCGATGCAGCACGCGGGCCGAAACTTGCTGGGGGCCGTTGCGGCATTCGGCGGCGTGACGATTGTGTTTGGCCTTTCGACCTATTTTCCGTTGTCATTGGCGATGTTATTTCTCGCCGGTGCGTTCGATAACATCAGTGTCGTCGTGCGGCATACGCTCGTTCAATTGCTGACGCCGAACGAAATGCGGGGCCGAGTCTCCGCCGTCAATGGGATGTTTATCACGATCTCCAACGAACTAGGAAGTTTCGAGTCGGGTGCGGTCGCCTGGTTGTTCTCGCCTGTGATTGCGGCCGTCAGTGGTGGTTTTTGCTCGATCTTCGTCGTGGCGGTTGCCGCGCGACTGCTGCCCGAATTACGCCGCTATCGCCAACTCGATGCGAGCGTTCTGCCGAGCCACGAACCGGCTCTGGAAGACCTGCAAGAGGTCGAACACGACGTTGGTTCCGGAAAAATCTAGAACGACTTCGCCATTTTGAAAAAGAGGTTGTTTTGGTTCCCCGATCTTTCTCGTGGCAGATATTTGGCATCCCATTCAGTTGCGAATGTAAATGCCCAACGTTTTTCGAAGTCGGAAGGACTAAAGAGGACAAACGCAGTTTACCGAGAGCGCAGTGGGAAACATGGAGTCTGACGCCCCGCTCGCCGCTGGGGTGTATCGCTCGCGGTGGACCCGATTTTACTGCGGTGGTGTTTCCGTTGCCGCGCGGGCAACCGATTCAATCACAATTGCAGCGAGAGCGGCACCATAATCCAGATCGATGTTTTCCAGCGTGTCGTGCGTGTCGTGATAGCCCTTGCGATTGATGTCGTAGTTCTCCATGAAGAGAACGACGGGCACACCCGCATCCGAAAAAATCTGTCCATCGGTGTTGTAGAGAACGCTCTTGGGATCGTAGTGCGGGCGAACTTCTCCACTCAGTTCCAAATGCTTCGCGACGTTCGGAATCGTGTGACCGTCGGTGCAACGTTGGCCACGAGTTTTGTCTTTGCGGCCTGCGCGACGGTTCCAGGCGGGCGCAAGTTGGTTCCACGTTCGGTTGGCAACATGGGCCTGATAAGCCAGCCACAGTGACTCTCGACTGGCACCGGGACAAATCTGAAACAGGTCGCGGTCATGATCGTTATTGTGTGCGATCATATCACTGACATAGACCCCTTGCACGCGAACTTTCGACAGGTCGTGTTGACGACCGCTCCGCAATTCAAGTTTAAGGTTCCCTTCGACAAGCCGTTCGCACAGATGTCTGGCACCCAGACAGTCGGCCGGAAATTCTTCGCCCGTCAGATGGACAAGCCAAATATCGCAGGCCAATTTTCCCGCCCGGCTTAACTCCATAAAGATCGGCGCGGCGAGCATCATCGCGGCCGTGGCGGAATGATTGTCGTCCGCACCGGCAGCGGACAACCGCGCACCCCCGCCGCCGTGACCATAACCATAAACGTCCTCCATATACGCGGTGTCATAATGATCGGCCATAATCACAGCGCGGCTGCGATCCTTGCCAGGAATGACAACGACGAGGTCGCGCTCATGGGTCGTCTGTTGCTGATTGTTGGCCCAACCACCTTGCCAGTGATAATCAAAATCGGTTTTCCACTGAAAGGGTAATTCGCCGACGAGGGCCTTACCACGCATTTTCTCCTGGACGACGATTTTTTCGTAATAGGCCAGAATAAAATCGCCCAACGCTTCCAGGTCGCGATGGTCGTGCGGGAGTTTGGCCTTCGTCGCAGGATCGAGGACACAATCGGCGTTGTCCTTATTGACCCATTCGCCCGTCGCCAAGGCGGCGATCATGTCCCAATATCTCGTTTCAAACGATCGTTGCGAGGTGTGGCGATAGGTCAGCGAAGTGAGAATTTTGGTCTCGGTCGTCGCGACCGGAGGGGCAAGACAATTGCGAAGAGTATCGGACAAAAGATGCGCGGCGGTATCATTGGTCGAGCGGGTGGCCAGAGACGCGAGCCAATCCTCGAGCGATTCGTGCTTCGGCAGCGTCAACAATTGCCGCGCGAAACTCGCTTCCAAGGGTTGGTTCTCAAACGTCTGCCACGTATCGAGCAATTTGCGAACATTGATCGCCGTGCGATGATAACGCGCATCGTGTTCATAATCGAAAACGGCAACATTCGTGCGATGCGTTCCACGCGACAACAATCGAGGCCACAACTCAAGCGGAGTTTCCAGCCGGGGCTTATCAACCGGGTACGCCGTGAGATAACCCAGCGGGGCGTCGGGCAGAACCGTCGGTAAATTTGTGTCAGGCGCAAGATACGCGACGAGCGGTCGCTGCCAATAAATTTCCTGACGCATGACCCGCATCGCCGGATAGACAAACCGATAACCAAATTGTCCACCGGCGGCGATCTGTTCCGCCGCCAGTTGCAAATCTTTTCGAGTGGCCCGTGGTCCGTCGAGCAAGAGTTGATAGTCGGTCGTCCAGATTTGCGCATTGCGGGCCATTGGTTTGCCATACAGTCCCAAATGGTCGGCGGCGGTGCTGAACAGAACGTGCGCGACCTTGTCCTCTTGGGCGGTCAGTTTGACTTCGTCGTCGTGCCGGTGGACACGTGCCCAACGATTCGTGCGGGTGAAACCATTGCGAATCGCACCATGTTCATGGTGAGGCGTCGGATGATCGGGATTCGGCTCGTGCATCCAACCCGATTGCGGCACTCGCAAACCGCCGGGTGCTTCATGTCGTTCGATCAAATGGAGCAGCGGAATTTGCAGGGCGAAGGGCAACTCGGCATTCAAGCCCAGATGCGGCACCGCACCAAAAAACAGAAGACTGCCCGGAAAGGGAAGGAGATGCAGCGCACCCTTTTGATACGCCTCGCGCACCGGCTTTGGCAATTTAGCGTAGGGTTGAAAGGTGAGTAGATACTTCACCTTGCCCAACGAATTTCCCTTCTCCCACCGGAAGTCGGTCGTCCAGGAGGGCAAAGGGTCGGTGTGCCAATGGGGAATGGCGGGGTCTTGATCTTCGGCCAAAATGCGAAAGCCTGCTTGATGTAGATTCTGGACCTCTTCCAACTTGAGTCCATACGCAGCCGACAACAAGCGTCGGAAAAAATTCAACGCCCATTCTTGCGGACGTTCTTCCGTTGGCGACGAATAAAAGCTGCGCCAAAACGCTCGAGATGGTCCTTGTTCGCTGCCGCCGAACAACGTCCAGCGAACGCGACCCTTGTCGTCCTGCGTTCGCGACAAGGCCAACGGCAACAACGTCACGTATCGCTCATGGGCCGGTGCGTGAGGGACGTGTCCCCCCGGTCCTTTTTTCGGTTCGTTCGCTTTTCCTGAGTTCTTTTCTTTGGTCGTTTCTTTTCCTGCACGATTGGTTGAAACTTCCGCAGGCCAATAAGGATTGTCCCTGAGAAAGACGTGCGGAATTCCGTGGGCCGATTCTCCCCGACCCATTTTTTGCAGCGAACCAATCAGGTGTTTCGCCAAGTCCCGCAAGCCGGGTTGTAATTCGTAACTTTCCTCGTACTCCGTGATGTGCCAACCGAAAAGATCAGCTTCATCAAAGAGGACCTGGTCGGGGACACCGTAGGGTTTCGCTCCCAGTCGTGGCGGCGGCATAAACTCGGAATAGGCGGTGATCGGATACTTGCCCGCTCCACGAAACCAGCGATTATCACCAACCAGACGTTTCCATCCCGACTGTGACATGGGTAGGCTCTCGAAAAATGAGAAGAGGGTTGAACGCTGACGAACGGTCGGCGCAATCAATAAGGTTGTGTAACGCTTCGTGACCAACGGTCGCGGCAGGATATTGGTGACGTGCTATCCCATTTACGCATTCATCAAGTCTTCGATCTCGTCGGTTTCGACCGGTGTTTTTTCCATCAGGTCGATCGGCCCCTTGTCGGTGACGATGATGTCGTTTTCCAGACGCACTCCGAAACCTTCGTCCGGAATATAAATCCCCGGCTCGACGGTCAAAACCCAACCCGCCGCGAATGGCTCGGTCGCGTAGCCTACGTCATGCACGTCCAGTCCCAAGGGATGTCCCAACCCGTGCATGAAATACTTGCGGCAGGCCAGTTCATCCGCCGTCTGTTTTTTGACATCCGCCGGTTTAATCAGGTCGAGCTTGAGCAGTTCCTCGTTCATCATCAGTTGCGATTCCTTTTGCCAATCGCGATGCAGCTTTCCAACGACCGCTCCGGCAATACTCGCCTGCATAACGCGCAACACGGCGTTGTAGACCTGTTTTTGTCGTCGCGTAAAACGCCCACTGACGGGAATGGTGCGTGTCAGGTCGGCGTTGTAATTCGCATACGACGCAGCCACATCTAGGAGTAGCAGGTCGCCCTTCTTGCACGGCTGATCATTAACGACGTAATGCAGCACGCACGCATTCTTTCCCGAGGCAATGATCGGGGTGTAGGCGAATTTCGCTCGTTGACGAATGAACTCGTGAGCGAACTCAGCTTCGATCTCGTGTTCGTTGACACCCGGCTTGGTAAACTTTGCCACCCGACGAAAACCGTCGTCGGTGATTTTCACCGCCTGTTTAAGCAGGTCGAGTTCGGCCGTACTCTTGACCACCCGCAGCTTATGCATCAGACGGGCCAGCCGATGATACGTATGCAAAGGATAACGGCGTTGACACTCTCGCACGAACCGCGCATCGCGAGTTTCGACCTCGACCTGGGCACGCTTGTGTTCATTACTATTGAGATAAACATTCTCCGCGTCACACATCAGTTGCCGAAACACGACGGGAAATTCGGTAAGCCACTTGATCGTTTTGATGCCCGTCACTTCCATCGCTTCGGCCTTGGTCAGTTTATGTCCTTCCCAAATCGCGATCAAATCGCTCGTTTCCCGCAGAAACAAAACCTCCCGCAGTTTTTCGTCATGCGCGTCAGGCGACAGGACTAAAATCGATTCTTCCTGCTCTACACCGGACAAATAAAACAGATCGCTGTTGGCGTGCATCATTAAACTGCCATCGGCATTTGTCGGCAAAATGTCGTTGGCGTTGATGACCGCAACCGAATTCGGAAGGAGCAACGCCTTCAGTCGTTGACGGTTGTCGATAAAAAGTTGCGGCGCAATCGGAGTGTGACGCATGGGAGTGGGTGTGAAATAGGGATAGATCAAGGAATTATTGCAGGCCGCATTGTAGTCAAAACGCCACGCTTGGCCAGAGAGTGCCCAAAACACATCTTGACAAATATAATATACGCATGTACTTATTGACGGGTCGCAACGGACGACCTAGTACTCCATCACACGTCGCATGATGGGTAGAGTCGTTTCAGTTTGATTCGGGCGTCGGCCGTTTTGAATTGCCAGTTGATGCGTGCCTTACGATGGTCTTCAAACTGATGCAGTCGGCCGAGAAGAAATGGCGCGTCCTGAACGGCCACGAAGTGTTGCCCGAGGTGATCGCCGGTATCCCCTTCCTCGATGGAATTAAATCAGTTCCCCAACCCGAAGAATCCGCCGCCTAGAAAAAATCCCATCCACAACAATTGACAATAACTCCTCAAAGTGTTGTTCGTCATAAAAGTTTCTCAACACGCTCAAGATTGGGTAAGCACGAATTCACCGCATATAGTTAGTTGCCCAATGAAAATACAATTTGAGAGTAATGTGAAATTACGACGGGCCTGGGCTGTTAAAAAGTTGGACTTGCAGGTTAAATCCGTTTACCCCGGAATTGTGCCACTCGCGAAATTCCGATTTTCCCGCAAATTCAGGCACAATGACGAACTTAATGGTCGTTTTTGGTGGAACAAAAATGGAACCGTTAATTCCAGGGCAATCGCACGTCAAAACCCCTGTTTATTTGGCCTAAATTTCTCAAGCTGTGTTGCTAGCAGTGGATTTTTTCATCTTCCGAAACGAAAAACC
>JAYUFG010000002.1:0-2998 GCA_043738845.1 Planctomycetaceae bacterium | reverse complement strand
GCGCTAGCCAGGCTGCGCCACGCCCCGAATGCGTGATGGTGACCTAATGATCTAAGTCAGAAGCATACTACCAGCGGCGAATGGGGATTTCGCCACGTCGCGCACTAGAGAAGTATCGCAGATTTTCGGCGGACTTGCAACCGGTCGAAATGGCCAGACTGCGAAGCGTTTGACGGGGTTTGGCGCATGTTGTCGACTACGAATCCGACATTCTATTCTTTCGCTGGGTTCGTTGCCTTTTCAAACTTGCTGCGGTTGCCAACAACAACGCTAATTTTCATCGCCTGACGATCACGGTACAAAAGCACGGGAACCTCGGACCCGACTTCCGTCAGGCTGACAAGATTCATCAGATGATTGTCGTCGAGAATTCGATTGTTATTAAATTCCAGGATCACATCATCCGCTTGCAACTTGGCTGATTCAGCGGGCGACTTCGGCGTGATCGCCGTCACGTGTGCGCCGCGAGGTTTCGGCAGGCCAAGCTTCGCGGAACTTGTTGGATTGAAGTTGCGGTCGAGACTCACACCGAGATACGCTCGCACGACCGTGCCTTTTTCGATCAACTGCTGGGCGACGCCCATCACCATGTTGACCGGGATCGTAAATCCGATTCCTTCGCTCCCTCCGGAACTGCTAGCAATCGCTGTGTTGATGCCGATGACTTCGCCCTTGAGATTCATCAGCGGCCCGCCACTGTTACCCGGATTGATTGCGGCGTCGGTCTGCATAAAGTCTTGAAAGCGGACTCCTTCATCACCCAGTTCCAAGTCGCGACGCCCCTTGGCACTGATAATTCCATAAGTCACGGAATGACTTAGACCGAAAGGGCTTCCCATCGCGAGGACGAAGTCGCCGATGTCCATCGTGTCGCTGTTGCCAATTCGAGCGGGTACAAGATCATCGCCCGCGACCGCCATGACGGCAATGTCGGTTTCGGAATCGGACCAAACCTTATTGGGGTTGAGCAATCTGCCGTCGGCGAATTTGATTTTGATATTGGCATTTTCGGCCGCCTTAATCACATGCCGATTGGTAATTACGTAGAACCGATCTTTGACCTGCACGACCATTCCCGAGCCAGCTTCTTCGACGGGACGGCGACGGCCAAATTTAGGCGGCTCGATTTTTTCGGCCTCGATATGGACGACCGATGGTCGGACCAGTTGCACGACTTTTTTGAGCATGTTGCCTTGTTTTTCCCAAATCGCATACTCGCGGGCGAGAGATTCATACTGCGCGTTGCGTTCGCTCGGAGTGAGATCAACGTCACTGGGGCTTTCAGCGTTGGCGAATTTCGCGGAACTCAACAGCCCGACCGCGACGGTAGCGATCATTGCCGAACGCATCCCGAATGAAAATGTCTTGGCGGCGAAATGATAGGGTGACATAACGTCCTTCTCCTGACGGCGGTTCCAATAAACTGGACAGTCTCTATTGTAGGAAAACATAATGCACTTGCCAGGAGTGACGACCGGGCCATTCTTGGCGGCGATCACCGACTCGTTGCAAGTGCATTTTTGAATGTTTAAGTTATCGTAAACGTTGGCCAACGGCGATTAGGCGTCGATTTCAATATCGCCGAGCGAAACGTCCGCTTCGTCGCCCTTATCGTCCACACGACCCCAATCAGAATCGCGGGAATATCCTGGGCCGTATTTCTCTGCCTCTCGCTGGCATTCGATGCAGCTAGTGGCGTAGGGCAGAGCGTTGAGCCGGGCAATTGGAATTTTGCAGTTGCAACCTTCGCACACGCCGTATTTTCCCGCCCGCATCCGCTCCAGAGCGTTTTCGATGCTGGCGAGTTCGCGACTTTCGACCTCGGCAAGTTGCGAGCTAATTTCGTCCTGGGCACAGTCCAGGGCGGCATCCACGACGTCGCCTGCCGATTGAGCGCGAAGCTCCTTCAGCAGACTTAGATCGCCTGCCAGGGCTTGCCGCAGGGCGTCACGCCGTTTGATCAAAATTTGGTGCATGCCGACAATTGCTTCTTTGCGTACCATCGTAGCCGTCCTCAAAAATGTGCCTAGGGTGCCGCGTGATTCTATCGGAATCCGTCGTAACTTGGTGCCCCGTGTCACTCGTTCTTCTGTTCTGGTTGGCGTTTGTGCAGCTTCCCGAAACTCTTGTTGGTCGAAAAACTTAGGGCTGCTCACTTCCGCAACCAAACTATAGTATGCAAACCGACTAGGGGCGGCTCGAAAAACGCTCTTTTTTTCGGGACGCTGTTTGGTCCGCCGAGTCATCCTCAACCTAAACGGCTTCAATGCTTTACGTCTGCGCAGAAGTCTCGATTCCGTCGGTTGACCACCCCGAGAGCGGACACTTTGTAAGAATGAGAATTCGAGCGTTCAAAAACGGCAAAAACGAGATTCGCTTTCAGCCGCAAATTCCTTTCGCCTACCGATAATCGGCAGAATCGGCGCGAAGATATAGCGGTTTTTTGCAATATCCCGATTATCCGTTTCCAAGAGGCGGTCGGTCCTGACGCATTTCGTTCCCCAATCCACGTTTTGACGCACTCTCATCCGTAAGCTATATCCCCTTAGCGAATTAACACTTACCGCTCGCCGAGGCCCTTGAAAAAGCCCGGCGGTCTCGCAGCGGTTGGCAAAAGGCCATAAAATGACGGCAATTTCCGAAAAACCACGAACGATCCTGGGACGACGCCCCGCTGGGCTGCGGCTTAAGCTGCGCAAAGTGGGAGAGGCCGACCGCGTCGTGGAATTGAAAATGTCCAAGACGGCCATCGGGTCGGACGAAAATTGTCACTTGCAGCTGAACGGATCGGGCATCGATCCGCGTCATTGTCTCATTCTGCAAGGTTCCGCTCAGACGATTATTCGGAACTGGTCGCAAAAAACACGGCTCAACGGTGTCCCCTTCGAAGATTCTCTGTTCAGCCCGGGCGACCTGCTGCATGTGGGCAACCTGGAGATGGAGTATCTGCCAAATGTGGCAGACGATCTCTTTCCCGAAGTTGCCGCCGAAGTTAGTG
>JAYUFG010000001.1:0-20870 GCA_043738845.1 Planctomycetaceae bacterium | reverse complement strand
CGACCACTTACCCACCCTCAGCATGATCCGCACGCGGTTTGCCCCCAGTCCCACTGGTTATCTGCATATTGGGGGCGTCCGCACGGCCCTGTTCTGCTGGCTGTTTGCGCGGCGACATGGGGGACAGTTTCTACTGCGGATCGACGACACGGATCAGCAGCGAAATGTCGAAGCGGCACTCGCGCCGATCTTACACGGCTTTCGCTGGCTCGGGATCGACTGGGACGAGGGGCCGGAAGTCGGTGGGCCGCACGCCCCTTACTTTCAATCGCAACGGACCGCCCAGTATCAGGCGGCCGTCGAGAAACTCCTGGCGAGCGGTCATGCTTATCGCGATTTTGCCACGACGCCAGAAATTCAAATCGAACGCGAGGCAGCGGAGAAAGGGAAGCGGACGTTTACCTATAGCCGTCGCTGGATGGCCGAAACGGCCGAGCAGCAACAAGCCTTTCTCGCCGAAGGCCGAGCGGGCGTCGTCCGTTTGAAAATGCCGCGCGAGGGAAAGCTCGTCATTCACGATCTTGTTCGTGGTGACGTTTCGTTCGATTGGACCAGCGAACAAGATCATGTTATCCAACGAGCCGACGGAAGTTGTCTGTATCACTTGGCAAGCGTCGTCGATGATTTCGATTTTGAAATCTCACACGTCATTCGCGCCGAGGAACATCTTTCCAATACACCGCGACAGATTTTTATCGCCCAATCGCTCGGTTATCCGCTGCCTCAATACGCTCATTTGCCCTACGTCGCCGAGCCGGGCAGCAAAAACAAACTGAGCAAACGAAAGCTCGACAAGTATCTGAAAAACAAGGATTTCGCCCAAGTCGCTGAACATGGCAATAAAATCGCCGCCGCGCTGGGCTTAACCGCCACGGCCGAGACGTTCAATCCGGTCATCGTCGATTTCTACGAACAAGTCGGCTACCTACCCCAGGCAATTTTGAATTATCTCATGTTGCTCGGCTGGTCGCTCGACGACAAAACCGAGTTTCTGACTAAGGAAGAAATGATCGCCAATTTCTCCCTGGAGCGAGTCAACAAAGCACCCGCCAGTTTCGACGCCAAAAAACTCCTCTCGTTTCAGGAGCATTACATGCAGGAAGTTCCGCTCAAGCAAAAAGTCGCGTCGCTCATTCCGGTTCTCAAGCAGGCCGGTTGGATTCCCGACCCAACTCCGTGTGAAATTGGGCCGAAGCTCACGCGACTGGTCGAGGCCCTGGGCGACCGGCTCAAAGTGTCGGGTGACATTCTCAATTACCAAGAATTCTTCGTCGCCGACGAAGCATTTCCGTATGACGATGCAGCCTTTGACAAGCGAATTCGTCAGCCGGACGATGGGGCGACGCTGCTCGCCCAGTTTCAATCGCGACTCGATTCCGTCGAAACCTGGGACGCCCCGACTCTGGAAAAACTACTGCAAACCTTCGTTGCGGACAAAGGGATCAAACTCGACAACATCATTCATTCCGTGCGCATCGCCGTCACCGGCAAGCCCGTCGGCTTCGGACTGTTTGAAACGCTGGCCATCCTGGGAAAAGAAAGTAGTATCAACCGCATCGACCGGGCTATGCAGAGAGTGTAAGCATGAAAAAGAGTGTGGAACGTAGCGGCTAAGGATTTGGGACGAATTACTTTCCCAGTTTTTCAATCATGGGTTAGGAACAGTCCCAAAATAACTTCCCGATTTTGCGATATTCGGTTAGCCGCGACCGGGTACCCGCTTGCGGGTGGCGGAGCGTGCAAAGATCACTCAGAATTGGCGTCAAAAACGAAGTGATATCGGGAAGTTATTTCGATCCAATTCCTAAGCGTCGCGAACGAACGGATGGCCGGATTAGTAGGCAATGATTATCCGACCGGACGCCGACCGGATAGACAACAATCGGCGGCACAAACATCGACTCGTGGGCCGAGTTCACCGAGTGATCGTTTGGGAAGTTTTGGGTCGATTCGCTCGAGGATGAGTTCACGCACCATGGCGATGAAAGCCGGATGTTGGCCGACTGTTTCTGCCCGAACCAGTTGCAAACCGAGTTCATCGGCGATCTGTCGAGCCTCGGTATCGAGGTCGAACAGCACCTCGATGTGGTCGGTCAAAAAGCCAATTGGCGAGATGACGACGGCGGGCGGAGAATTCTCCTTCGCTAGTTCACGCAACGCATCGCCAACATCCGGTTCAAGCCAGGGCTGTGTCGGCGGTCCGCTGCGGCTTTGATAGACGAGTTGCCAAACTTCGTGCTTCAGACTTTGGCACACCAAGCGGCACGCTTCGCGAAGTTGCCGTTCATAATCGCAACCGCTCGCCATTGCCAGTGGAATGCTATGGGCGGTGAACAGGATTTGCGCCGTCGCCCGACGTTCAGCCGGAAGTTGCTTGAGAGCCGTTCCCACGCGATCCACGACCGCGGCGATGAAACCGGGATGATTGTAGAAGACGCGAATTTTGTCAATGTGCGGCGCGGTGAGGCCGACGGCCTGCTGAGCTTTTTCAATGTCTTCGCGATATTGGCGACAGCCGGAATACGAACTAAACGCCGAGGTCACATAGGCCAGGGCTTGACGGACACCGTCGTCCGCCATTTTTTGCAGCGTGTCGGCGAGCATCGGGTGCCAATTGCGATTGCCCCAATAGATCGGCAAATGAGGACCGTACTCTTCAAGTTCTTTCTGGAGCGCAGCGATCAACGACCGATTTTGCTCGTTGATCGGACTGACGCCGCCGAAGTGTTGGTAATGTTCGGCGACCGCGAGCATCCGTTCGCGCGGAACGTTTTTTCCTCGCAAGACGTTTTCCAAAAACGGGATCACGTCGTCCGGTCCTTCGGGTCCGCCAAAGGAGAGGATCAAAATCGCATCGTAAGTTTTTTCCGACACAAACACCGCCACAGTTGTAGGGCAACCATCAGGCCAACGATTCGTTAGTCGATTCGCAGGTGACCTATTTTCGATCCGAACAAGAACCTTGTAAACAATATCTTCCCGCGAATCTACCGACAAAACAGCCCGTTCGCAACGAGCAACGGTGGTGAGAATCGCCGTTCTGCTCAATTTATCCCACTTTCAGGTTGACACGGCTATTCTTTTATTGCTAGCCTAAAGGGGGTGGAAAACTGTCTTTTTGCCGTTCGGCAAGGTCGAAGTGTGGTCAGGTCCGTGGGGCGAGAATCGTCGTTTTCAGTGCCTATTGTTTCAGTACCCCCTGCCGGGCGTGATATTGCTCTGCGGTCGGATCAACGGAAGCGTCTTTTCTTTCAGGGAGACTTGGTTATGTGTCACACACTGCGATTCCTCGGACCCCGTTCCTACTGGCTAATAGTGGCGTTCGCGATAGTCCTCCACTCGCCCAGTGCAAATGCCCAGGTCAAAGAAGAGCCGATCGATCCCAAGTTCAACACCTTTACGAAAGGGATGAACAATCCCGACGCCGCCGAAGTTGTAAAAGTTTTGAATGGAGCGGCTCCGTTTGACGGCAGTGCTGCCGCTCTTTTTTCCGAGTATTTTGAAAAGCAGCTTTACCCTCATTTGACCTTGAAGGCAAACACCGCCAGTTGGGCCAAAAATAAACTCGAAATCAAACGCAAATTCTTCAACTCGGCCAAAACTCCACAACAAGAGGCCCTTAACCTTTTGAACGAAGTCAGCCTGAAGAAAATGTCCGAATACGCCAACGACAATTACAACATCGTTTGTCGGTATAACGCAATGTTGTTCATCGGCGAGCAGCTCAACCAATCGTTCCCGGCCGATAAAAAAACAGTCCCCATGCCGGAAGCCCTGATCGAACTGGAAAAGGCCGCCTTGAACGGCAATTTGCCGCCCGCCGTTCGCATCGCGGCGATGATCGGGCTAAAGCGTCACGCCGAGTTGGGTGTTCCCGAAGACAAGAAAAAAGCATTGAGTGACATGATGTTAAAATTGGTCGCCGCGAAGGCACCCGCAGCGGGTATCTCGAAAGAGGGTCACGATTGGCTCCGTCGCCGCGCTGCGGAAGTTTGCGTGGCACTCGGCCAAAACACGCCTGACGTGAAAAAGATCATGGAGGAAAATAAACCACTGGAAGCCCTGCCGGGCGTAATGGATTTGCCGGGCCTTCCCGTTGGCCCTGAGACAACTCCCGACCCGACGGACCCAGCCAAACCGGACGCCGATCCGAGCGTTGATCCATTGGGCGTGCCGACGAAATAACGCAAAACCGTTCCGACGAAGCTCGGAGCGTTGAATATCCGCTACGGAATGGCGAGATTTTACCACCTACGGACAACAGAGCAAAAGGATTTGCCTGTCGTGAAGTCGAACCTTCGACAATTCGTGCAGCTTTCGGTCGCATTCGGCGGGCTGGTGCTGCTCGTTGCGCCGGGCTGTCGGTTCTTTACGGAAGAACATCACGACCTGCCGGAACCGGTGGGAAATCATTCGACTTCCGAAGATGTTGGCACCAATTCGGCGACGACAAAAACAACCACGTCCAAGAGCAATGCCGCCACGAACAAACCGTTGAGCGACAGTTCGCTCGCTGACGACCTCTGGGTTTTGTCGATTACGAAGCCGGGTGCGACGGAAGAACCGCCGTTCCGCTGGCGAAATGCAGCCCTTGAAACGTGGCAGCTTCAAGCGGCCGATCCGCGAACGGAATTAGAGCGAGCACTGCACGAACGGGATCGTGCGCTGGCCACTAACGCGGCGATTTTACTCGCGCGCAATGGCACGGTCGAAGCCGCACCGGTCCTGCTGCAAGCGATTCAAGACCCAACTACGAAATTGCCTCAGCGTCGCGCAGCAGCCGAAGCCTTGGCGAGCTTGACCCCTGACGTTGCCACACGAAACCTACACGCCGCCCTGACCGCCATCGAGAAGAAGATCGGCGTCGCGCAGCCCGCCTACAATCCGGAAGTCCATGCCGAGCTATTGCTCGCCTTAGCTAAGCATTGTCCGGCCGAGGATGATCCCGCGTTTGTGCAGGCCCTTTCGCGTGAGGAGTCGCTCGTGCGAATGGCGGCCTTGGCCCATTGGGCGAAGCCCGGCTCGAAGCGGTTGCCGGAGCAAGTCACCGATTTGTGCGAGAATCCGGATGCTCGCTTGCGCGTCGCGGCGATCAAGGCGGTCGCCGCGCGGCCTGCGGATACAACGCTGGAGCAACTGCAACGGGCGACCAGAGACCAAAATCTGGAAGTGAAAATGGCAGCCGTCCTGGGATTGGGTCAGATTAAGAGTGAAGCTTCACGACAAACGCTTGAACGGCTTCTCACCAGCGAAGGGGAAATCGTTCGAGCGGCAATCGTGACCGCGCTCATCGCGCAGGGTGCCGACAAAATTTTGAACACCGCCGCCAAGGACAAGTCGTGGCGAGTTCGGCTCGCTGCGGCCAACTCGCTCGGAAGTGTCGCGGCTGAACAATACGCGCCGCTGGCTCGATTGCTCTTGACCGACGGCAGTGGGGATGTGCAACGGGCGACGATCTCGGCAATTTCAGCGTGGCCGTTATCGGTCGCTGGACCGCTGTGGTTTACGGCCCTTGAAGAGAGTGGCTATCTCGGTCGCAAGCGAGCCGCCCAACAATTGGCCGCGCATTGGCCTCCTGCCAAGGACTATTCGGCCGATGCTCCGGCGGAACGTCGCGCGACGCGGCTGGCCGACTTACGCGAAAAGTGGCAAGGCGAATTTGGTGCGTCGGTATTAGATTTATCCCAAGAACGGTCCGCCAGTCCGCGACCACCTTCGGAGGTATACACCGTGCCGAGATTGCAGGCACTGGAAACGGCCGTCGAGCGGCTGCGTGATAAAGACATCGAGGAACGGCGGAAGGCTGCCCAGGAAATTGCCTTGGCCGTTGCGAGGCAACCGCTCCCCGACGAGATTCTCTCTCACGTCGTGAACCAGGTTATTGCCGAACCTGACCCGGCGATTTGGCAATCCGTGTTAGGTTCATTACTGAGTGACGAGCGGCCCGATTGCGTTCGCTTGGCTTGTGCCGGTTGTAGCCACCCAACTGCCGATGTTCGCCGTCGGGCGTGCGAACATTTGGCCGCACATGGTCAAGCAGAAAATGCCGCTGTGCTGGTGAACACACTGAATGATTCGCAAGCCTCGGTGCAAATTGCCGCTGCCAAGGGACTCGGTCAAATTGGCAAATCGCAGCACGCTCCCGCGCTCGAAGCGTTATTGCTCGCCAGCGATAAGACCGTTCGGGTGGCGGTGGCGGAGGGTTTGTTGCGATTGGGTGCCGCGTCGGGTGGGGCCGCTTTGGAACGCTTGAGCTACGACCTCGAGGAAAAAATCCGCCGCCAAGCCGTCGAAGCGATGGGCCAATCGGCCCGTCCGGAGTTTGTCCCGACATTCATTCGCCTACTCGATGATCGAGCGGGCGTGCGACAGGCGGCCCTTGCTGCGCTCGATCGCACCGTCGGACGCAGCGTCCTTCACGGCCACGAAATTAACAATTCTCCCGACAAAACGGCCGATCTTGCCCAGCAGTATAAACGGTGGCACGCCGAGCAAGCGGAACGACGATAGTCGAGCCGCGCGCGGACCGGCTAACGCGAGTCGGTTTTTCCCGGAAAACCGTAAATGAATGTTACGGACAAAATTCGCCGTTCAATAATTCCCACCGTTGGTTTACAATCGTTGAATGTCGGGATGCGATTGCGCGGCGGCGAGACCTTGCAAAGCCGCCTGCATCTGTTGCAGGACTTCTTGTGGAGAGCGTTTGCCCATCGTTCGGTTCAAGACGACACCGCGCGGGGAGAGAAAGAAAACAGTCGGATAACCCTTGATCTGAAGCTGTTTGCAAAGGGTTTCGTTCTTTTTGTCGCCACCATCAATCAGCACGCAAACAAAATCGCGTGATTGGGCCACGACCTGCGGGTTCGTGAAGGACTCGCGGGCCATCTCGTGGCAATAGTGGCACCAGCTTGCTGTGAAGAAGACCAAGATCGGGCGGTTGTTTTTCTCCGCCAAGGCGATCCCCTCGTCCAAATTTTCCGTCACAAAGTTGAGGTCGCCCGTGTGTGTTGCGGGTTGCGCGGCGGCTGGTTGCGAAACTTTTTGGGAAGCAGCCCGTTCTTCGTCCTTGATTTCGCAGCCAGCAATGGCGAGCAGGCTGCCAAGAATGCACAGCTTACTGAAACGACCGAAATTCCGCATCTCGTACAATCCTCTGGAACACTTGGTTTAGCACGTATTTCTCTAGGATTGACTGTCATCGGTTGGATCAAGCTCGCGACTTTAGGGGAAAAACCGACCTGGACAGTGAGGGGCGATTTCAGTAATCTCCGCCCCCTCTTCGGACCTCTTTTCGATACACAATTTTACCACTGCGGGAGCCAAGGATGGCTGCAAGTGCGATAGCTCGCGCGGACATACCGACGCCTTGGTCACGAGCGAAAGACCTCGTGTTGCCAATCGGCATCATCGCCAGCGTGCTGGTGATTTTGGTGCCGTTGCCGGCTGTCATCCTGGACTTGTTCCTGGCGATCAATATCACGGTCGCCGTCATCGTCCTCCTCACGACGATCTACGTGCGAACGCCGCTTGAATTCAGCATCTTTCCATCTCTCTTGCTCGCCACGACGCTCGCTCGACTCGTACTGAACGTCGCGACCACACGGCTAATTCTTACCCGTGCGCCGCAAGACAAAATGTACGCGGCCGGTCATGTGGTGAAGGCGTTCGGTGAATTTGTTGCCGGCAACGATCTCGTCGTCGGAATTATTATCTTTGTCATCATTGTCGTGATTCAATTCTTGGTGATTACTAAGGGTGCGACCCGTATTTCGGAAGTGGCCGCCCGCTTTGCCTTGGATGGAATGCCGGGGCGACAAATGGCCATCGATGCCGATCTCAACGCGGGCATCATCGACGAGAAAGAAGCTCAACGCCGCCGACAGGAAATTACTCGGCAGGCTGACTTCTTCGGAGCAATGGACGGTGCTAGCAAGTTCGTCCGCGGTGATGCCATTGCGGGCATCATCATCACGCTGATTAACATCATCGGCGGTTTGGTGATCGGTGTGGCCGAAGGAGGCATGACCGTCGGCGAAGCCAGCAAGGTCTTCACTCGGCTGACGATTGGCGACGGTTTGGTGAGCCAGGTTCCAGCCTTTTTGATCTCGTTGGCGGCCGGTTTGCTCGTTACTCGTAGCAGTTATGACACCAACTTGCCGAGCGAATTTCTGCGACAGTTGTTTTCGCGTCCGCAGGCATTGGCGGTGGCGGGCGGTTTCCTCAGCATGTTGATTTTTACAAACCTGCCTGCCTTGCCCCTATTGACCATTGGCGGAAGTTGCTTGACGATGGCCTTTGTATTAAATCGCAATGAAAAAGCATTGGCGAGGGAAACCGTTGCAACCGAAGAGGCGGAGACCAAAAAACCGCCCGCCGAGAGGATCGAGGATTATCTCACGACCGATCCGATGGAAGTCGAGATTGGTGCTGGCCTCATTCGCTTGGCCGACCCGAAACGGGGTGGCGATTTGCTCGAACGGGTGCAGCGAGTTCGCCAAAACGTCGCGGCGGAAATCGGGATCATCATGCCTAAGGTTCGCATCCGCGACAACATGCGGCTCGAACCGAACACCTATCGCATCAAGATCGCGGATATGGTTGTCGCCCAGGGAGATGCTCAGCCGGGCATGATGCTCGCGATGGACTCGGGCATGACAACGGGAAAAATCGGCGGCATCCCCGTCAAGGAGCCAGCCTTCGGGACGCAGGCGTATTGGATCGATCCGGCTGCTCGCGACAATGCCGAGATGTTGGGTTACACCGTGGTCGAATCGGTGAGTGTTTTGGCGACCCATCTCACGGAGGTTGTTCGCAAACATGCCGAAGAAATTCTGACACGTGACGCCGCCAAACACTTGATCGACGAACTTAAAAAGACGCAGCCCGCCGCCGTTGAAGAGTTGATTCCCGGCCAAATGAAGTTGGCGGAAGTGCAACAGATTTTGCAGATGTTGCTGCGGGAGCAAATTCCAATTCGCCAACTGGCACCGATCTTGGAAACGCTGGGTGATAATGCCTCTCGGACGAAAGACCCGGTCCTGCTCACGGAATTTGTGCGACACCGGCTGGCCAGGACAATTTGCACCCGCTATCGCGATAAACAAAATCGGCTGTTCGTGGTGACGCTCGATCCGGCTTTGGAAGATCGCATTCGGGCGGGGTTGGAACACACTGAGCGGGGCTTGTTTGTGCGAATGTCGCCACCTGCGGTTGATGCAACGTGTCGCGTGCTGGCGAAGGAAGTCGAAAAGCTAACGCAAACGGGTCATCCGCCAATCGCGCTGGTTAGTCCGCAAATTCGTGCCGGTTTGAAACAACTGACCGCGTCGCAACTGCCACGGTTGATTGTGCTCAGTTACAACGAAATCACTCGCGACACGCAGATTGAGTCGATGGGAATGATTTCCGACGCCTTGCCGAGTAGATGATGTAGGGTCCGAACAAACAATTTGCAGTGCCGCGATAAATCCACACGTGAAGTCCCGTTAATCAAGACCAACTATGAACGTCAAAACCTATCGAGCCAGAAATTTGCAAGAGGCTTTGGCCTTCGTGCGGGACGACCTTGGTCCCGAGGCGTCTGTATTGCAAACTCGCGACCTGCGTGGCTGGGGACCACTGCGCTGGTTGCTGGGTCGATCCGGTGTTGAGGTCACGGCCTCAGTCGATGTGGCAGTGCCCAGCCGATTGCCCATGCACCTTCAAGATCGAGCGGAACACCTCGAACAACCATTTTCGCGACCCACCCGAGACGTCGACTACGTCACCTACGAAACGGAAGAGACTCCCGAGCCGGTTACGTTCAACTATCGCGAGAAATTCCGCGACGACTTGAAAGACCAGATCACTGACTTGCAATCCTTGGTGGAGGACCTGTGCCGCCGGACGCATAAATCATCAACGCATGATCTGCCGGAATCGCTCTTCCGACTCTTCACCGATTTGATCGAGGCCGATGTCAGCGAGGAATTGGCTCGCGAACTGGTTGAACGGATTCGGACCGAAACGCCGGGAGCTGAAGTTGCTGACGAATTGCTGCTGCGGGCGAGAATGGCCCGCATGATCGAGAGCGAAATCCGCGTCACGGGGCCGGTGGACGTGACGCCGGGCCAACGCCGGATCGTGGCCCTCGTGGGTCCGACAGGCGTGGGCAAGACGACAACGATTGCAAAACTGGCGGCTAATTTCCGCCTCCGAGAAAAACGCCGGGTCGGTCTCATCACGGTCGATACGTATCGAATTGCCGCCGTCGAACAATTGCGAACTTACGCTGATATTATCGACCTGCCGATGGAAGTTGTTTCCACGCCGAAGGAAATGCGGGCGGCGGTCGCGCGACTTTCTAACCTCGATCTGATTTTGATCGACACAGCGGGCCGCAGTCCGCGCGATGAGGTTCGCATTCAGGAATTGAAGTCGTTGCTGGCCGAGGCGAGTGCGGATGAAGTCCATTTGGTCTTAAGTAGTATCGGCAGTGCGACGAATCTCGCCAAGACGGCGGAACGATTCGCCGAGGTGGGTACGACCGCATTGCTGTTGACGAAACTTGACGAATCGGCCGGGCTAGGCAACCTGCTTCCTTTGTTGCGGGCCAGCAAACTTCCCCTGAGCTACGTAACCAACGGTCAAAACGTCCCCGACGACATTCAAGCCGCCGATCAACGCCGCTTGGCACGAATGGTGTTGGGGATGGAAGTGGTGAGCCAGCGTGAATGACCAATGACCACAAATGAATGACCAATGACGAAACCCAAATGACGAATGAAGGAAAGGGACTCGCTACGAGCAAGTAGTTAATACCAGCACACGTTTCGCCACTCGCCGCGATCAACGGTCGCGGCTTTATAATCCAATGTTTTGAGTTTTAATTTTTCCTAATTCATCGTTCATCGTTTCTAATTCATCGTTTCCCGTTTCCCCCCATGCACGATCAAGCTGACGAACTACGCGAACTGGTCCGCCGTGCTGCCCTGGAGAATTCCTGGGTATCGACGGCCGTCCCACGTTTGATTGTTGTCAGTGGTGGCAAGGGTGGTGTGGGCACGACCACAGTCGCGGTGAATTTGGCGGTCGCTCTCGCCGCGCAAGGACACCGGACGGTGTTGGTCGATGCGAATCTCAATCGGGGTGGCGTTGTGCGACTTTGTCCCGTAAAGGAACAAGACACGATTGCGGCCGTCTTGGCTGGCCGAAGAACGGTTCACGAAGTTCTACAACCTGGTCCGTTTGGTTTGCACGTCCTGCCAGGACTCAGTTCGTTTGACCCATCGCCCGAGGTTTCGCCTGCCGCTCAAGAAAGACTTTTGCAACAGTTGCGGGGCTTAGGCCAACATGCCGAGATTATGATTCTCGATGTCGGAAGCGGTTTGACACAAGAAGTCCGGCGATTTTGGGCCGCTGCCGATTTGGTGTTTTTAGTGACAACGCCGGAGCCGGATGCAATTTTGGACGCCTACGCCGCGATCAAAGTCCTGCCGTCGAGCGAAACACCGGTTCCCGTGCGGACGCTGGTCAACCAATCGACTGACGAGGAAAATGCCACCAAGGTTCACGAGCGACTCGCGGAAGTCAGTCAAAGATTCCTGGGTCGCGAAATTTTTGCGGCGGGAAACATTCCTTTCGATTTACAGGTGAAGGACGCTGCGCGAGCGGCCCAGCCGGTGCTGATGACCGCACCCAATTGCCCCGCGTCAATTGGTTTCATGCAGTTGACCGACAACACGATTCAAGCGTTAGAGGCGGTTCCGGCCGCGTTTACGCCGCGACAAGTTGCGTAGGGAATTTGGCAAAAAATGCGACTTTTCCAGTTTGAAGTGGAGTAAAAACACAGAGTGCAAAACAGCCCGAAGGGCTGAGAGTTTTTAGCCCAGGGTAACGCCCTGGGCAACGGAACCGCCGCGAACATCAACGCCCCAACGGGGCAAAATAAAACGTATTTCGCCCTTTCAGGGCTTGGCCGAGCATTGTACGGTGATTCCCCAGGGCGTTGACCTGGGCTGAAAAATGTTCGCCTTTCAGGCGAAAAATACAGAGTCTTGAGAACGAAATTGGTACCGAATCAAATAGCCTTAAATACAAAAATAGTATTAAATACATGATAATCGTCATAAAGGAACATTTTTGCTGAACACGAAAGCCCTGCCCTTCCGATACTAAGGGCGCACTGTCGGTCTGCCTGTAGTTGTTAATTTGTAACGACTGCGAAAAGATTGCGGGTGCAAAAGGAGCTTTCATGGGTCGAACCTACGCTGGGATTTTGGGTTGCGTTGCGTTCTTCGCCGAAATGGCGCGGGGCGTGGCCCACCAAAGCGGCTGGGAATCGGTCACGCCGGGAGCGATTGTTGCGATGTTTGGATTTGCGGCGATCGGATATCTCGGCGGCACGATTGCGGAAGCGATTGTTCGCGACTCGGTGCAAGCGACCTTGGCGAATGAGGTCAACGAATTACAAAACGAACAACCCCAATTGTTGGTTACAAAGAGTTGAGGATCACCACCGACGCTTGAACGTCGGCCGCGTGAACAGATTTTGCGGAAGTGATTATAGTTCAATTACCAACCGAAATGGATTTCGGTTTGCCGAATTTCGGCATACGTCACGGAGGATGGAATGTCAACGACCACAGCGACCCCGAGCACGACGCAACTTGAGACGATTCCCGAATCAGCTGCGCCGATCACGGCGAATATCCCCGAGGAATTGCTCGTCATTTGGCTGGCATATAAACGAGATCCCGACAACCAAGACATCCGCAATCGCTTGGTCGAACAGTATCTGCCGCTGGTCAAATATAACGGCGAACGGATTTGGGCACGCCTGCCGGAGGGCGTCGAACTCGACGACTTGATTTCCGCCGGAGTGTTTGGCCTGATGGACGCGATTGATGCGTTTGATCTCGGCCGGGGCGTCAAGTTTGAAACGTACTGCGTTCCTCGTATTCGTGGGGCGATGCTCGACGAACTCCGCACGATGGACTGGGTTCCACGGCTCGTCCGCTCGAAGGCCAGCAAGCTGAACGAAGCGTTGAAAACGCTCGAAGCCAGATTGGGACGTTGCCCGACCGAGATTGAACTCTCCGAACAATTGCAAATCTCCGTCGGCGAGTTGGAAAAGATGATGTCCGACGCCAACGCGGTCAATCTGATCAGCCTTAATAAAAAGTGGTACGAAACGGACAGTTATAAAGACGTGCGAGAAATCGACGTACTGGAAGACAAGAAGGGCGAGGATCCAACTCGCCGGATTCAGAAAAACGACTTAATGCGGCTCGTGACCAAGGGTCTCAATCGCAACGAACGGCTGATTATCATTCTCTACTATTATGAAGAGATGACGATGAAAGAAATCGGCGCGACGCTCGACCTTTCTGAAAGCCGCGTCAGCCAGATGCACAGTTCGATTGTGCAACGTCTGCAAAGTCAATTGCAACGCCGTCGGCCCGAGTTTGGAACGTAAAAATGAGTTCGTGACGCTCTTGTAGGTCAGGCACCCCGTACCTGACAATGTAAGCCGAGTTTGCACAATCAATCAACACGGTTCGTGATTGCGTTCCAATTGTCAGGTACGGGGTACCTGACCTACGGTAACTAACCGATTTTTGCGATACCGGGAAAGGGAACGCCGTATGGCGCGCTGTGGGTGGGCCACCTGTTTGGTTGCGATACTCTTGTCGGGCTGCGGCGCGCTCGGCGATCGCCCTGCGCTGTTCGGCGGTTCCGATAAGGAACTGGTCGGAAGCTTTCGCACGACCGATTATTCAGTCGGTGAAACGTATCGCATCCGGCGCGACTTGTTGGCTCGAAAAATTCCCGGCAATTCGTGGAACCCGCAGTATTATCTCAGTGGTAACGACGCGACGGAGGAAATTCCCGCCAGCACGGGATTTCTTTCGTTTAGTTCGCCGGATCAAGCGTCGCTCCCGCTCGGCACACGGTTCAAAGTCACGAAAATCGAACCGGTAAAATCGACGGAGCCAGGTTCCTTTCCACACATCTACGGCGAAGTCCTCGATGGTAGTTTGAAGGGTAAACAGGTACTTCTCAGCACGGTCTCTCGCGAACGCCGCTTCATTGATCCCGAATTCGTGGAACCAGCCGACACTCTTTCTGTCGCAGCGGTTTCCCCGCCGAAGAAACGTTGATCGTGCTGTCGATCAGGTACGAATCCGCGAAGGAAAATTCAGCCGATTTCTCGACGTTTTATCTGGTCGCAATAAGTCAACGGTCGCGCACAGATATCTTAGCTAAGTTTACTTCACCTTACTCATTTGCTTGACAAATTCCAGGTCGATCTTTTTGAGGTCGGGACCGAACGCGGCGTGAAACTCTTTAAGACGCACGACGGGATCGTCCCAGACCAGCGGCTTTTTCTGCGCGAGCATTTGAAGATACTTCGAGTAAGCGTCGCCATGTTGCTTGATTAGAAAATAGTTCAACGCCCAGGCTTCCGCGTAGGCGTTGATTGCCTGTTGCGGATCGCGAAAGCGTTTGTCATTCACTAGCAAAGATTCCAGCGAACTCTCTCCACGAGTCGCGAGCGATTCCTGAAACGTCGGCAGTCTTAGCGGATTGACTTTGCCAATCGCATTCCAGCCCGACGGATTGCTAAGGTCGGGTGTTTCAAAGTAGACGGCCATCCCCTCGCTGAGCCAATACGGGATATCGGCAAACCGCGTTTGCAGCCCATCGTTGAAGGCGATTTGATGCGTCGCCTCGTGAATGATCGTGGCGACCATCGCGGTCGCCTCGGGCTTGCCCAGCATCGTGTTGATCTGTTGGGTGTTGCCTCGGCGATCGTTCGGGCCGCGCAAAGTCTCGACGCCGGTCAGGTCGTACATCGTCACGCGATTCGATTTCAGACTGTAATAGGCGATGACGTTTTTTGTATTTTCGCCCAACTCGGCCTGGGCATATTTCGCATAGCTAGCTTGATCGGCAAAGACGAGCACCACGAGCGGCGTCTCTGGCTCGTGCAGTTTGAAACCCTTTCGGGTCCAGAAATTATCGAACGCCGCATAGAGTCGTTCGTACAACGCGCCAACCCATTGGGCATAGGCTTTCGATGTTCCATGCAATATCAAGTAATGTTTCGTGGCGTGCAGTTCAAGGCCCGGCAGTTCGGCCATAACCTGTTTCGACAACTCGGCAGTCGCAAGAGGCTTGAACTGTTCGTCCAATTGTTGGTGGTCCACCAATTGCTCCGGCGTGATCGTCCACAACGCGCTGTCGGCCGTTTGAAGAAGAATTCCGCCATCGGCGGCGGTTACGATCACTTTGCCAAACAGCCGTTGTTCAGGCGATGTTTTGTCGGCCCGAAAGACGATTCGATCAACGGCGCACAACGACGGTGGCGAAAAATGCCAAGCCCAAATCAAAAGGAGCAGAACGATTGGGAAACGCATGGGGCGGTTGCCGGATGAATGGTCGAACGTAGGTCAAAGTTACTACTCCCATTGTAATCGTAAACTCTGATTGGCACAGCCGCCGGTCCGCACAGTGGACTCTACCAAATCATCCTGCCACACGTATCCGACTACAACACACCTTCACCGCGAAAGCGAAAGGCGTCCCATTCGTAAGGTGAATCATCGGCGTCGGGCAAAACGCGGTCGTTCCAATCGCTGCCGGCTTGATCGCCCACCGAAGATGGATCGCCTGACGAATAGAGTTCATCGAGCGAAAGGTCGTCTAACTCGCCTTCGTTTCCTGAGGTCGCACCTCCCCCGGTGGCCTGCTGTTGTTGTCGCAACAGTTGGGCAATGTAGGGATCTGCCCAGGGAAGAATGTCCTGCAGATAACCTTCTGTCTCATCGACTGGCCAAGCACATTGAATCGGCAGCTCGACCACTTTACAGATGATTTTTGTCATGTTGCCAATACTCCCAGAATTGTTCGACCTGAACTTCTGTGATGAGTTCCGTACATCACGTTACTTTTCGCGGGCATGTTGTCCAGGTGCAGTTCGCGTGCCAAAGGGGCGTACTAAAACAATGAGCCAGCCATGCTAGCATGAATAGTCGTTGACACTGTAACGACTTACGGCGGTAAATTGTCTTGCCCCAGGAATGACCTCGGGGTTTCCGACTCGTTCAAACCTATAGAACTTTTTGCAAAATGTTCCGTTTCGTTCACAACGTCACCTTCACCTTCTCTTTCTTCATTTTCTTCTTCTCCGTGTCCTCTGTGACGCCGTGGTGAGTTTTTCACCCGCGAATTCACAACGGACCCTCAATAGTGCGAACCGTTTTTGCGGATATGAACTAGCGGTGTCCCCTCACCGGAAAGTCGCCCACTCGAAACCTCCGCCAGAAAAATCCGATGGTCGCCCGAGTCGATATGGCGAACCACTTGACACTCTAAATGACCGAGCGAATCGGCCAGCACGGCAACGCCGAGTGGACTTCGTTCGAGGTTGATTCCGTCGAACGCCGGTTGGTCCAACTCAAATCCTTTGCCAAAGTGTTTGAGCAAATTCAGTTGATCGCTGCGAACGATGTTGAGTACGAAATGCCCATCGTCGGATAACCAATCGGCAATATAACGACCTTGTTTAAGGGCGACCGAAACCATCGGCGGCTCGAACCCTGCCTGTTGGACCCAACTGGCCAACATGCCTGTTTCATGGGAACCGTTTTTCGCGGTCAGGATAAAAACGCCGCTGGGAATGTGGCCCAAGATCGGCAGGGCGTCGGCGGTGGACATGAATTGTGGTCTCGCTGGGGTTTTTCGCGGGGAACTGTCAGCAGGAGTGCTGCTGCGATCCTCCGCAAGTCGTTGATAACCCGGGGAAAATCGCCTTTAAGGGAATGTCGGCCATCGCGAGTGCATTATATGCGACAGCGGGCGTTTTGTCGGGTACCGAAAAAGTGCCATATATTGTAGACCGCACATTCACCCCTGCTTTCTCAGTGGCCAGCCTTTCGCTCCACTGCCGCGCCCGCTAAACTGGCCTCCTATGGCCAAACTTTTTGCGGAACAACGTGTCTTTCTCGGGCAATTTTGGAAACAATATCGAACCACCGGTGCGATCTGGCCGAGTGGGCGGTCGCTCGCGCGGGCACTCGCCCGCTTCGTTCGCGACGGAGAGAGCCAACCCGACCGGCCCCGACGAATTCTCGAAGTTGGTCCCGGCACTGGGTCCGTCACGGTCGAGATCATTCGCGGGATGCGTCCCAACGACCGCTTGGAACTGGTCGAACTGAACGATGATTTCGTCGCCCATCTGCGACAACGGTTCGAGAACGATCCACCGTTTCAGGCCGTTGAAAAGCAGAGCGAGATCCATCATGCACCGGTCGAACAACTGACGGCCGATCATCAGTACGATTTGATCGTTTCCGGTTTGCCGCTGAATAACTTCGAGGTCGCGGAAGTCGAAAATATCCTGAACACATTCCGCCGTTTAATGAAGCCGGGCGGAGTTATTTCATTCTTTGAGTACATAGCAATTCGCAAGGTGAAGGCGTGCATCAGCGGCAGTTCCACTCGCGAGCGTCTGCGCGGAATCGCCAGCGAACTGGACCAGTTGTGTGAGACGGAAGTTCGGCGAGATTGCGTGCTGATGAACGTGACCCCGGCCTGGGTTCATCACGTGCGATTGGGCGAGCAACCAATGTAGGCAACGGATTCCAAGTATAAAAAAAACTTAGCCGCCGAGGTCGCAGAGATAAAAGAGATTTGTCGGATGTCCTTCGCCAGAAGTTTCGACGCAATAACTGTCTTTTGATCCACCCCCTCTCTCTATGTCCTCGGCGATCTCGGCGGCTAATTCTTTTCGTCCAATTCGTTATCGTCGGTTCGAAGTTATCACCAATCAATTCCGAAAATGAACACGCCGCTTGATCGGACCGACCGTTTTTGCATTGTCGGGGCGGGTGCGTCCGGGCTGACCGTCGCCAAGAATTTTATGGCGGCGGGGATCGCCTTCGATTGCCTGGAGCGGAATGCCGATATCGGCGGGACGTGGAATTTCGGTCAGGCCGGGAGTGCCATCTATCAATCAACGCATCTCATTTCGTCGAAGGCCTTGACCGAGTACAGCGACTTCCCAATTCCCGAGGACTTTCCAGAGTTCATTAGTCACGAACAGGCGTTGGCTTATTTGCGAGCCTACGCACATGAGTTTGGCCTGTTCGAGAGGATCGAATTCAACACCCCGATTGCGTCGATCGTGCCGGAGAGTGCTGTTCCCGGAGAAGCTGTACCTGAAGAACCAGTGACCGGAAACACCGTCGCGAATCCCAGGTCGCCACCGTTCATCGTCACGCTGAGCAACGGCGAAGTCCGCCGCTATCGGGGTGTGGTGGTTGCCAATGGGCACAATTGGGATCCCCGCTGGCCGATTTTCCCCGGCCACTTCAGAGGTACCATTCTCCATTCCTCCCAGTACAAAACGCCCGACGTGTTGCGAGGGAAACGTGTACTCGTGATCGGCGGTGGAAATTCCGGCTGCGATATCGCGTGCGAGGCGGCCCAAAACGCCACGAAAACATTTCACAGTCTGCGCCGCGGTTATCACTACTTGCCGAAGTTTTTGCTCGGCTTTCCCATCGACCGCTGTGGAGAGCGGCTGCTACGGTGGCGATTGCCGCTGTGGCTGCGGCGATTTGTGACGGGCCGCATGGTGAAGATCGCCTTGGGAAGCCCGGAAACTTTCGGCCTGCCAAAGCCCGACCATAAATTGCTAGAGACGCATCCAATCATCAACTCACAGATGCTGTACTACGTCGGTCATGGTCGCATTTCGCCCCGGCCCGATGTGACAGAGTTGCTCGCCGACGGGGTGAGGTTTTCCGACGGGACGGAAGAAAAGCTCGACGTGATCGTCTACGCGACCGGTTTCAAAATTAGCTTTCCCTTCATGGAGGAGCGTTTTCTCAACTGGCGAAATGGTCGGCCGGAGTTGTTTTTGAACGTCTTTCATCCGACGTTCGATAACCTGTTCGTGGCGGGTTTGATCCAACCTGACAGTGGACTGTGGGGCTTAGTTGATTATCAATCGCAGTTGATTTCGCAATTTCTGCTCGCGCAGCAGCGGGACCGTGAGTCGGCGGAGAAATTTCGCCGCTTGAAATCGCAGGCGGGCGTCGATCTTTCGGCCGGAATTCACTATGTCAACAGTTCGCGGCACTTGCTCGAAGTCGAGCACTTCACCTATCGCCGCCGCTTGCGGAAACTGATCCGAGAGTTTTTCATTTAGAGTCAAACGAATGCCTTCCCATTTGCCAGATCAAAATTGCCTGCCGCAATTTGGGTAGAACCGGTTGCTAACTGCCCTTGGTGGGGAGCGTGTAATAACGGGGAAAATCCTGATTTTACGGCGTGAGTTTCTCTTGCGGCGAAACTTTCGCTAAGATGCACCGGGACAGAACGACGTACCGTTTCCCAAACCAATTAACCTTTCTGGGTATTTTTCCATGAACACCTTCGCTGCGATTCTCTGTTTGTTCGCCTTGGGTAATGATAGTCCGCTGGCCCCTGGCGATCACGAGCGAACGGTGACAATGGGCGAGACGAAGAGAACCTATCTAGTTCACGTGCCCAAGAACTACGATCCGAAAACGGCGAGTCCCGTCGTACTTGCGCTGCATGGGGCTTTTACCGATGGCCGCATGATGAAGATTTATTCCGGCCTGGACCAAAAGTCCGACGATGCAAATTTCATCGTTGTTTATCCCAACGGGACAGGCACGGGCGTGGCCTTGTTTTGGAACTCGGGCGGCGGCGTGGGTGACAAGACACGCCCGAACGATGTGGAGTTCATCGGCAAAGTACTTGACGATTTGGCGACGGTTGTGACCGTCAACCCGAAAAAGGTTTATGCAACCGGGCTTTCCAACGGCGGCATGATGTCGTACAAGCTGGCGAATGATCTTTCCGACCGCATCGCTGCGATTGCACCTGTCGCGGGCACGATGACGTTTGACAAAGCGCAACCAAAACGCCCCGTTCCCGTCCTGCATTTTCATGGTGCCGCCGATACGGTTGTCCCGGTAACGGGAGCGAAGCCCGGTTTGGCGAAATCCGTGCTGCCGTTCAAGTCGGTGGACGCCACGATTGCGGCCTGGGTCGAATGCAATCATTGCCAAAAAGACCCACAGTCAAATGACTCGCCCGACACCGCGAAGGATGGCACGAAAATTCATCAGAAAACCTACGCCCCTGACAAAGAAGGTGCGGAGGTAATTCTGTATATGATCGAAGGTGGCGGTCACACTTGGCCGGGAGCAAAAATGGCGGTTAGCTTCCTGGGCAATACCACGCACAACCTGTCCGCTAACGATGTGATTTGGGAGTTCTTTACCAAGCACGAGTTGAAATAAACGGCAGGTCGTTGGCCGTCGCACAATTGTTTTACAGCCCAGGGCATCGCCCTGGGTAACGGTCACACACAAGTGCCGACGCCCCAACGGGGAAAAATAAATCGATATTTCGCCCTTTCAGGACTGGTTCTAAGCTATGTTACCTTTTCCCAGGGTGCTGCCCTGGGCTGAAAATTTATTACCTTTCAGGCAAAGGACTGACGACGCTACTCGTTGGCCCGAATGCGAAACGCACCGACTATTTTACCAATACAATTTACCAATACAATTTGCAAATTTATTCTGGTGCCATATGGCTGTGCGGCGTATATTGAGCTTCCTTCTGTGGAATTGGGCTGTTCTTCACTCGGTCATGTCGAACTTCGCCGCTGAAGAAAAAAACTTCGGCTTCAAACTGCCCGACGGTTTTGAAGCGACGCTTTTCGCAGGCGATGATCTGGCTCACGATATTTTTTCGATGACGCTCGACGCGCAGGGTCGCGTGGTTGTTTCCGGGCCGGGCTACGTCAAGATATTACCCGACAATGGCAATGGAAAATGCGATCACGC